>JAEDFR010000193.1 GCA_016297945.1 Lachnospiraceae bacterium
CTCCGGGCTGGGTTAACGATTATTCAGTTAAAACTCTTGTTCCGAAATATTTTGGTCATGCCCGGGGAGGTTCTCCGCGAGATCGGGCATGCTCCGTTCGATCTGTTCCTGAACGCTTCTGATGCGCTTTTCCTGCTCGTAGCTCAGGTCAAAGCCGGCGTCCAGCGTGTCGGCGCAGCAGCGATAGATCTCTATGAGCTGCGCGGGGCTGAACAGCTGCTCTTTTGTCAGAAGTCCCGAGCGAATTGCAAAGTCTCGCTTGGCGTCCTCATAGTGATGTGCCGTATAGTGCCCCTGGTATACCCCAGTGTGATCATATCCCCATTCCCAGGTGACGAACTGGACGCCGCAGCTGCTCGGGTGCCCGACAAGGAGGACACCATTAAACTCAGCCAGGATCTTGTAGCTTTTGTCCAGCCCGCTGGCTTTCAGGACAGGAGCACTTTCCATCTGCTTCATGTATTCCGCAGTCACACCGGCGATATGGGCGACCTGGTCACGGGAAAGCTCCATGTCTGCATCGGTTATATCCTCCGGCCTGTATCGGATACTGCCGTCTTCCTCAATCCGGCACAGCGGCATCCCATTATTCAGGACAGGGAGCAGGCCGTTCTCCTGAGGCTGCACGGTAAACCCTTCCCGCCGCAGGCAAATGGACAGCTCCTCAAAAAAGCGGTTTCTGTGTTCAGTGTCTTTTTCATTCATGGTAATTCCTCCATTTATTTTCCGGGAAATAAAAAGGCGACCATCTTCATAAAGAAAAATGGTCGCCTTTGTGTAAGGATTTTATTGTGACAAAGCAAATACGTAAAATACGTAAATGTACTTCGTAATGAAATAAATATATCAGTATCAGTTTCTTATACAATTGGATGTGATGATGCAATTTGCCAATCTTGACGTTTTTACGATATATGTTACACTTATACTTAAAGGTTTAATGGTTAGAGGTTGGAGATATTATGTATTCTTCTGAATTACAATTAGCGTTAAAAGAAGCTCTTTATTCTAAATATTTGACGAAATGAGGGATTTTTTGTGGGGATAGTTGTTGATTATCTTGGGAATATCGGGCTTGATGTAGTAAAAGATCGTTTAACCGACTCAGCCGATGAGGCTGTTGCGCGTGAACGACTTAAAAAGTACCTTGAAAGACAGAAAAAAATAAATTATTTTTGTTCAAAAAATGAAGAGATTGATTTTGAAGGTCTTGCTATATACATTCAAGACAATTTAATTGAAGATTTCAAAAAACGTATTTTTGGAGCAAAAAGAGAACGCAAGGAGGCAAGGAAAACAATTCTTGAAAAAGCTACTGTATTTGCACAAGCTAATACTAAGCTCTCCGCGAAACGGGCTCAACGCATGGTAGAAGAAGCCATGGACATTCTTTACAGGTTCTATCGCGGGAAAACTAACCGGGAACTGCTCTTCGTTGCTACTCAAATAGAAGAAACTTTTGAAAATGAAATAAAGGAAACGTGTCAAGAACTATCCACAAAAATTGCCCAGATGGAAGCCAAGGTTGGAGCGGCAAATTTGTTAACACTTGACTCAAATGTTCTTTTGGCTCAGTCTGGACAAGTCTCACAGGTAGAGAGCAATATTTCAGCCGTACTTAAAGCAATCAGTTCCACTCACAAGTTATATCCATATTATGGTTATAAGATGGAAGATCAAGAACACTTAATTAGTATCCCATTGACCGAAGATGCTACCAAACTGTATCCTCCACGTTTCAATGTCACAGCTTCATCTGTGAGGCTGGGAGACGTATTCATTAACAAAATTGACGAAGAAGTTTTATCACAGTCTTATCGTCATCAAATTCCGATCTCCATGGATGTAGTTACGGCAAAAAAATATCTCGGTAATGTGCTTGATCCCATTCAACGGGAAGCGGACGAGATAACAGGTACACATGTTGTGATGGCTCCTCCGTCATTCCCGCCTGCTTTTGCGTGTAATTTCAGCATCGATGATACAATACATTTTGACTATGTCCTATTACGCACCAAGGAAATACAAGATGACGGAACTATTCTCATTACAAATGAAGAACAAGAGAATCGGCATTTTGATGTTTCATTGAGTTATAACCCTAAATCTACTCAATTCTTTATAAACCTTCACCTTATTTCACCCACTAATTCAGAACTTCTACACTTTTATCAATTCATTACTGCTGCAAATCATGGCGGGGAACTAAAAATAAAAGCTCTAGCACAAAATGAAATTATTTCAAGTGGATTGATAACGCGCAGTGATATATTGGACTATAGCGAACAAATACAGTTTTTGACAATGATAGATAGTATCGAGAAGTATTTTCATTTTGAGTTTTCTATTCCAAATTCTATTTCCCATGAGGAATATAATATCATTACCCATATTTTTAGCTTGGTAAAGGATCATAGCTTTACTGGAAGTTGGACAACAATGGATTTTGCATTTTGTGTAACAGAAGAGGTAAAGCAACAGATCTCTGAGCTTACTGATCATACATATACACTTACATATGCATATCATGCAAGTATTGAAATTTTTGGTCAGTCATTTACATTACCTGTTAGGCGGAGAGTAGAGTGCGCAATGATCTATGATCTCTTGAAAACGAAGAAAAAAGCAGAGATATTAGATTATAACGATTTGATGAAATTAAAAATCGTTCCCGGTGGCGATAAAAAAGTAGGTCTATATTATGATTCTCTTGCCTCTGAAGATGATGATTATTCTGTTATGTTTGCGGAAATTAATCGTTAAAAAATTCATATTCTTAGGTAAAAAAGGAGGACACGACTTTATCGCATCTTCCTTTAGTGGACTCGAAAGGGATCGAACCCTTGACCACACGAATGAAAAACATGCGCTCATTCCAGCTGAGCAACGATCCCAAATAAAATGTGGAGTTGTCCAGGTACAGCTTAGATGTACAACTGCCGTGTACATATATGCTGAACTTCACAAACTCATTTTATTGGTTGCCCTGTATTCTGCAGGTTTTAGGACGACTGACTGATTTCAGAGGATTTCAATTTACACTTCTTTAAAACGCAAAAATCCCGGCCTTGCTATGTATTTATTTTTATAATTGAAGTTCACTTGTGCGCATTTTGCCACTTCCTGAAGCAACAAAAGTGCCGGATTATTGATTCTGCGAAATCAACAATCCGGCACTTAAATTTTTGTATATTTTATTTTTC
>JAEDFR010000052.1 GCA_016297945.1 Lachnospiraceae bacterium
CCTCGGGCATACCTATTCCCCTTGCTTGCTTTAAAAGTATGTAATTTTCATTTTTCTTGTGAATCTTGTTGATTGATTTGTTAATTCCCTTTTCGGATTTGCAAAACAATTTAAAAAGAACTGAAAACAAGATAAGAACAAATTATCTTGATAAGATTTGTTTAACATGACAGAAATCACAAACGTGATTTCTGTCATGTAGAAATATCATTTTAGATACAATTTCATTTCATCCAGAAATGTCATTATAGATAAGCTTTGTCATCTATTTCGGCTGAATCTGTGCATGTAATTCCTGCAAAGACTTAACCTGACTTCCGCCATGCTCTTTCATGGTCTTAATACCACTGATTGTTGCTTTTGCAGCAGCCATCGTAGTCATATAAGGAACTTTTTTCTTGATTGCGTTCTTACGCAGATAGCTGTCATCCCAGCCGCTTGCGCCACCATCGGGTGTATTGACGATTAAATCAATCTTTCCGTTTGTAATCAAATCCAGGATGTTCGGTCTGCCTTCCTGAAGCTTCAACGCAACCTCAGAAGCAATTCCTGCTTCGTCAAGTAAAGCTTTTGTTCCTTTGGAAGCTAAAATCTTGAAACCTGCATCTTCAAAATCTTTTGCAAGTGCAACAACTTCATCTTTATCTTTGTCACTGACAGAAATCAACACGGTTCCTTCCATCGGCAATCTGGTCTGTGTTGCTTCCTGGGCTTTTACAAAGGATTCTCCCCAGAATTCGGATAAACCAAGAACCTCACCTGTGGATCTCATTTCCGGTCCGAGAATCGGGTCAACTTCCGGGAACATATTGAACGGGAATACCGACTCTTTTACGCCATAGTAAGGAATGTTCTGTTCTTTTAATTCCGGCACAGGTGAAGGTCTGCCGGTCAGATCTCTTGTCATAATATCAATTGCCAGAGGCACCATGCGGATGTTGCATACTTTTGATACCAACGGAACCGTACGGGATGCACGCGGATTCGCCTCTAATACATATACTTTGTCATTTTCAATTGCATACTGCATGTTCATCAAGCCTTCTACATGCATTTCTTCTGCAATCTTTCTGGTATATTCTTTGATTGTAGCAACATTTTCTTCACTTAAATGACGAGAAGGAATGATGCATGCTGAATCTCCTGAGTGAACACCGGCTAACTCAATGTGTTCCATAACAGCAGGAACAAAAGCATGTGTTCCGTCACTGATAGCATCCGCTTCGCATTCTGTTGCATGCATTAAGAAACGGTCAATCAAAATCGGACGGTCAGGTGTCACACCGACAGCAGCATTCATATACCCAACCATACTCTCTGCATCATGAACCACTTCCATACCACGTCCGCCCAATACATAAGAAGGACGAACCATGACGGGATATCCAATCTTTTCAGCAATTTCTAATGCATCTTCTACTGTAACAGCCATTCCTGCTTCCGGCATCGGGATTTCCAATTTATCCATCATAGCACGGAACTGGTCACGGTCTTCTGCCAAATCAATAACAGCCGGAGATGTTCCAAGAATTCTGACACCGTTTTTCTCGAGGTCACCTGCAAGGTTAAGAGGTGTCTGACCACCGAACTGTGCAATGACGCCAACCGGTTTTTCTTTCTTATAAATGCTGAGTACATCTTCTAATGTCAGAGGCTCAAAGTATAACTTATCAGATGTATCGTAGTCAGTAGAAACGGTTTCCGGATTACAGTTTACGATGATGGTCTCAAAACCAAGTTTTTTAAGTGCTAAGGAAGCGTGAACACAACAGTAGTCAAATTCAATACCCTGACCGATACGGTTCGGACCGCCACCTAAAATCATAATCTTTTGTTTGCCTTCGCTAACCGGATTCTTGTCTTCCGCATTATAGGTTGAATAGTAGTAAGCACTGTCTTTTGTACCGCTTACATGTACACCTTCCCAAGCTTCTTCAACGCCCAGTTCGATACGACGGTTTCTGATTTCTGACTCTGCAACATTTAAAATCTTAGCAAGATACTTATCTGAGAAACCATCTTTCTTTGCCTGGATTAATGCAGCATCTGCGGGAACAGAACCGGCATTTTTAGCCAATGCTTCTTCCTCATCAACGAGCTCTTTGATCTGCTCTAAGAAATAAGCTTTGATCTTTGTGATTTCATGTATTTCTTCTACAGTAGCACCTTTGCGCATTGCTTCATAAATCAGGAAGTAACGCTCACTGTTCGGGAAAATCAGTTTCTTTAATAACTCGTCTTTGGAAAGCGTATCATAATCTTTTGCATGTCCCAGACCGTAACGACCATTTTCCAGACTTCGGATTGCTTTCTGGAAAGCTTCTTTAAAGTTTTTACCGATACTCATGACTTCACCTACAGCACGCATCTGAGTACCCAGTTTATCTTCTACACCTTTGAACTTTTCAAATGCCCAACGTGCAAATTTGATTACAACATAATCTCCGTCCGGAACATATTTATCCAAAGTGCCATATTTTCCACAGGGAATGTCCTTCAATGTCAAACCGGTTGCAAGTTTAGCAGAAACTAACGCGATTGGGAAACCGGTTGCTTTGGAAGCTAAAGCGGATGAACGTGAAGTACGAGGGTTAATCTCGATAATGATATCACGATCGGTTTTCGGATCATGCGCCCACTGTACGTTGGTTCCACCGATAACCTGAATTGCTTCTACAATCTTGTAAGATTTTTCCTGAAGACGTTTTTGCACTTCTTCGGAAATCGTAAGCATCGGAGCGGAACAGAAAGAATCACCTGTATGAACACCCATCGGATCAATGTTTTCAATGAAACATACGGTAATCATGTTGCCTTCTTTATCACGAACAACTTCTAATTCCAGTTCTTCCCATCCGATGACACATTCCTCAACTAAAACCTGTCCGACCAGACTTGCCTGAAGACCACGCGCGCAGACGGTTTTTAATTCTTCAACATTATAAACAATACCGCCACCGGTACCGCCCATCGTATAGGCAGGACGAAGAACAACCGGATATCCTAAGCCTTCTGCAATCTCAAGTGCTTCATCAACCGTGTAAGCCACCTGGCTTCTTGCCATTTCAATGCCAAGACTTTCCATTGTCTTTTTAAACTCAATACGGTCTTCACCACGTTCAATGGCATCAACCTGTACACCGATAACCTGTACACCGTATTTGTCTAAAACACCTTTTTTTGCCAGCTCTGAACATAAATTAAGACCCGACTGTCCACCTAAATTGGGCAATACTGCATCCGGTCTTTCTTTTGCAATAATCTGTTCAATTCTTTCTGCATTTAACGGTTCAATATAAGTCACATCCGCAATTTCAGGGTCGGTCATAATGGTTGCAGGGTTTGAATTAACCAATACAATTTCATAACCGAGACTCTTTAATGCTTTACATGCCTGTGTACCTGAGTAGTCAAATTCACAAGCCTGTCCGATAATAATCGGGCCTGAACCGATAATCAGTACTTTGTGGATATCTGTTCTCTGAGACATTCTTTTCCCTCCGACTTTCCTTTATTTTTAACATATACTCTACTATTGAAGTTTGTTTCCGTAGATTGCATTGCCGATACTCTACAGATTGTTTTATCACTACCATAGCATTATGTCCCTAATCTTTTATATTTTACTGATAAAAGCATTTTTTTTCAACAAAAAAAACGGCAGAAATCCATATTTTTTTGCCGTTTTTTTATTATGCACTTATTCTAAAAAAACATGCCGGAAATAATCCTGCTGTAAAACGCCTTTACTATAGGTTATTTTATCACGGACAATGGCTTTCATATCCTGCACATAATTTTCAGGAAGTTCTTCGTTTGGATCACTTGGAATGAATTTTCCTTTGGATGCTAAGAAGGTTCCTTTATCGGTTTTCCAGTCATATCCCAGTGTAAACACCAATGGCTGCGCATCGGAAAATACATCTCTTCCCGGAAGAAATCTGCTGTCAAATTCGACATCAAACAAATTACAGAGTGTCGGCAGGATATCCATACTCGAAGTAGGGGTATTGACAATAATGGGATCCATTGTTTCCAGACACTCACTCCAGATAATCAGGCGGTTGTGATCCCGATACAGATTATCTTCAATGGGCTTTCCATATAATTCTGTCAAATATGTCAAAGATCCCGTATTCTGATCTAATCCGTAAGGAAAATGATCTGCGGAAATCACAATAACCGTATCCTCTGCAATACCTTCTTTTTCCAGCTGTTCAATCAGATATTCCATTGCTGCATCCAATTCAATCTGAGCAGCCAAATAGGTCTTTACCGGCTCGGAAGCATTCAGATTTTCGACCATATCCCAATGCTTTCTTGCCATAGCATTTTTATTTTTCTCATATAAACTATGCCCACTGACTGTCATATAATATATGTGAAAAGGTTGCTTATCCACATATTGCGGAAAAGTCCCCTGAATCATTTCCAGATCGCTTTCAGGCCATTGCGCGGTCAACGATTCTTCTAACCCGTTACCTTTTCCCTCATAGCCATCGGAAAATCCCAGATTTATGTGTGTTTTATCACGATCATAATAGGTATAACTGTTATTATGATAAGCCTTTCCGTAATATCCCTGTTCCGAGAGTCTGGATGCCATGGTACTCCAATTATATTGGGTTGCCGTTTTCTTCATGGAACTGCCGCCCGCAGTCGGAAGCATGCCAAAAATATTGGCATATTCACCACCGGTCGTTCCTGCAGATGAAGGCTGATAATAATCAATAAAGCGAATTCCTTTATGTGCCATGCGATATAAAGTAGGGGTCCTCTTTTTATCAATTGCCTCCTCTGTAAATGCCTCTGCTGTTATAAAAATCAGATTTTTTCCTTTGAACAATCCGGTGAATTCATTCTTAGAAGACGCTTCCTGGGAAGCAACATAAAGATCCAGTGCAGCATACTTGCCGCCATCTTTTTGGGCTAAAGCCTCAAAATCGATATCCATTTGATTTTTTCCATACGGCTCGCCTGTTTCACCCTGCGCCATGGCATTATCGGAAACCGAATTCATGGATAATGAATCCGAAATGGTATCATTTGCTTTTCCATCCATATCTGAAGCCGAAGAACCCATTTCTGTTTGAAGAGATGAAGAATCCATCTGTTTCATCGTTTCAAAAGCAACATCTTCACCATTCGAAAACATCGTATTCCGAACTTCTAAACGTATTCCTGTCATCAGTCCAAAATCTGCTATGGCTGTATTATAATCATAATAATCACCATAGACATCCTTATCCGCCGGATAAAACTGCATCAAAATCAGATTTGAAATAAAAAAGAACACCGACAAAAGCAATACCATTCCCTTTTTTCTGACAGAAATTGCCGGAATGGGCAACCATTTCCTTCCCACCGTAACAAAATAGAGAAAAGGAAGAAAGTATAAAAATAAATGTAAGAAACCATCCGTTGTAAAAAGCATGGAAATAATATCACCGGAAAAGTTTGTTACCGCATCACCCGCTCCCGCAAACAAAGTATTCAGATCATAAAACAACTGAAATTCACAAAATAGGAAGTACAGCATGCAATACAGAAAACCAAGCAGAAACAATAACACCGCCTGAATAATATGCTGAATTCGTCTCTTTTTTGATAAAATACATATAAAATAGAAAAGTAAGCCATAGCTAATTGAAAACAATGCAATATATACAAGATGATGATTAAAAATATCATTTCCGCAGGATATCTCTGTTACTATTTCAAAGAAAAATAAAACAAATGCAGGAAAGAGCATGGAAAGAAGCTCTTTAGTTTCATCTGTTCCCTTTATTGAAACATCACGTCCGGTTTTAACCGTTTCATTTGTTGCACTATCTTGACCGATTTCAACAATTCCTTCAGCCGTAATATCCTGATAAGCAAGATCCACAATTTGGATATTGTCAGGATATTTTTTATGCTGCTTCGTCTGTTGCTGCATTTGCTGTTTCGTCTCTTGCTGAAAGTGCTGAGGCATTTGTTGTTGATCTGTTTGCTGTTGCATTTGTTGTTGGGTTTGATGTTCTGTCTGCAGTACTTTCTTCTGCTCTTTTTGTCGCTTTTTTCGCTGTCTTTTATTCATATCTTACACTGTCCATTTCAAATTTCAGAGCTGATGATATCGTTTTTCCACATCTGCAATCAAAGATGTCGTGCCGAGGATTAAAATTGGCAGCTTCTCTTTTTTCGCACATGCCAAAGCATCCGGAAGCTCTTTAAAACAGATATTCGGATATCCGTTCTCTTCTAAAATCTGCGTTTGTTTCTTTGTAAAAATATAATGCTTGTTGGATGATTTTGTCAGAATCACTTTTGATGAAAAGGGAGAAATTGTTGTTACTACCCCCAGAAAATCTTTATCATCCGGTATTCCGACAATGGCAGTCATTTTAGAAATCTTCATTTCTTTCAACACATCCAGCACAAGGCTTGCACTCTCTTTATTGATACATGCATCCAAAATGGTTAGCGGATTATTATCCAAAATTTCCATTCGTCCGGGCCATTTGACATTTTTTAGCATTTCCCTGGCTCCGTCAATATGAAAATCCTCCTGCAAAATATCGAGGCAAACGGTCATGGCAAGCACTCCGTTTCGTGCCTGGTGACGGCCAAGAAGCGGAAGAAACACATCTTTATAAATCCGATCACCAATACAGGCATCAAACAACATGCCGTTTTCACAAAACCGCACATTTTCTTCCCAAAAGTCCATTCCATAACACTTTATTTTTACGTTTGTTTCTTCTGCTCTCTGCAAAAGTACTTCCAAAACCTCTTCGGACTGTTTTGCCACATAGACACATTTTTGGTCTCCCGTCATAATACTGGCTTTGTCTTTTGCAATTTCAGAAAGCGTATTTCCCAATTCTCTCGTATGTTCCAATAAAATACTGTTAATCACGGCATATTCATGAAAAATTTGATTCACATCATCAAATTTTACGCCTTTTCCGCATTCAAAAACCCGATAATCCGTCTGATGATGCCCAAAAAACTGCAATGCCAGCGCACATTGAATCCCAATGGGACTGATACATTCTCCGGGTTGCAAAGTCTCCCTGACCGGAGCAAATAGTTCTTTTGTTTTTTCAGTCAATTTGCAAAACTCTTCATCTGTGATGCAGTTTCCGTTCACACGAAACCGCTCGTTAAACTTCAAAATATGCGGACTGGTCATCAAACCGACATTCCCGCTGCCGGATAAAATCTGTGCAATCATACATGCTACAGATCCTTTTCCTTTGCTGCCGGTAACGAGTACTGTCGGAATCCTACTATTATGATTAAGACTTTCTAAAATCGGTTTTGAAAACTCCGGATGTCTTTTTTTTGAATCCGGCATGGAATAATCCCATTCTTTTTCTGCTTTCAGATAGGATTCATAAATGTAGTTTTCTGCCTCAGCCCTTGTCATCACAAAAATCTCCGTAAATCATATCCATCATTTTCCCTGCAACATTAACGCCACTGGCTTTCTCAATGCCTTCCAATCCGGGCATGACATTAATCTCACAAAAATAAAAACAATCTTTTCCATATAATAAATCTACGCCCACAAAATCCAGTTTTGTCTGTTCATAAATATCTTTCGCAATCTGCCGAATTTCATCTGTTGTCTCATATGCCGTTACACCGGCACCTAATGCAACATTGGCTCTGAAATCACTTTCCGATTGGCGTTTCATACATCCCACAACTTCTCCCCGGATACTATAAACCCTGACATCTCTTCCATAACTGGTCGCAATAAATTCTTCAAAAAGCCATTCCTTTTCTTTCCCATATGACTGTAATTGTAATAAATCCTCTTTATTCTCAATCAGAAAAATTTCCCGTCCCATGGAATGTTCCAAACCTTTAGCAACCATTCGTTTGCCCAGATACTCATTAAGCAATTCATAATCTGCGTATCCGTCTGAAAGAATATAACGGGGTTTTAAAAACGAATCCGATTCGATATCTTGTAATTGCTGAAATTTATTGATATAGGTACAAAATGGTTTGAGCGGATTATAGGATTTTTTCGCCAGTGCATTGATGCTGTCTTTGCCTTTCCCCCACTTGTAGCGGTTTATTACAAAATCAACCGGAGCCAGCTTTTTTCCTTCTGAAAAAACGCCTTCCTGACGGACAGAAACATCATGAACCCCTATCATTTTCACATCCATGTTCCGCTTTTTTCCTTCCTCCAAAAGCCTTCGGCAGGTGTAGGCATTCCCCATATTGTTATATGCTTCAATAATATACCCATTCATCTTTTTTCTTCCTGAATCTGTTTTAACATAAACTCTTTAACCGCTTCCAAACGACTCTTTTTCCATTCCTTTTTTTCTTCTTCCAAAGAAAGCGGATAAATGATCTGGAAGTCCAGAACTTCTCCCGGAACTCTACCACTACGTAAGGGTTCATAGAAATTCTGATAAAAATCTTCATCGGTTGCATTTGCAAAAACATCCGGTTTCAGGTATCTTAATTGTCTTTTGGTGTTCTCAATAAACATCTTGGCCGCAAGTGGAAGAAGAAGCTTGTATTCATCTTCCTGAATATCCGTAAAAATAGGCGATATTTCACCTTTAACAATGTGATCCACGTTTCGATCAATCTCAATACCAAAGGGTTCAAACGAGAATGCACTTTCTGTAAAGTGAAGTTTTATAAATAAACCAAATTCGGTATTAAACTGCGATCTCTGATAATCCGTATCAAAAACAAAATTGCCTAATGAATAAAAAATAGCTTTTCCGGGAAATGTTTCATAATTCATTGGTACATGCGGATGATGGCCGACCACAATATCTGCGCCCATGGAAAGATAATCCATATATCGCTGTCTGGTGTAAGGCGATGGCAGTGCCGTAAATTCTTCACCACCGTGAGCTACCACAATACACCAACGGCAGGTTTTCTTAATCTCGTGAATTGCCTCTTGAATCAACTCCATATCACTCCAGCTAAAACAACCGGGAATTTCTTCTGTGGCCTTTCGGCATGCCCTCTGATAGCCGACACCAATCATTCCAATTCCGCCTGCCTCCGGAAAAATAACAGGTCGAACTGCTTCCCTGATATTCATACCGGCTCCCAGGGTTTTTACATGACATTTTAAAGCTTCTGCCAAAGTATCTGCCATTCCATCGGGACCGGCATCCATGATATGATTGTTGCAGATATTCCAGACATCCGCTCCAATCTTTTGAAAAAAGAAGGTTGCCGCCGGATCCATACTATGTGTCAGCGCCACGACTCCGTTTTCTCTTTTTACTTTGTCCTGCTTTGACAAGGGACCTTCTACATTGATAATGAGATGGTCTGCAGAATGAAGAAAAGAAAGTACTTCTTGGGAAACCAAGTCAGGATCTTCCCATTTTTTATCCATATATTTATCAAATCCGATATCTCCGGTAAAAATCAGACTCGTCTCGCCTTTCATCCGGTTATTCCTCCTGTGAAAAATCTTTATATATTTTCTTTTTATTTATCTCCCCAATATCTTTCTTTGCGCCTCGTACTTCGTTTTCTAGTCTTTCTAAGCGGCATGCTCGCATAAGTCGGCTGACAAAGAAAAATATTGGAAACACAAATCCGAAAAGGAAATCAAATATTAATATATGATTTTGTATAGAATATACAAAATCATATGTCGATTAAAAATTGACCCTGGTATCATATTATCATGTTCGACAGATATCTGCACATAAAATTTCATGATAGATAAGGAAGTATTTCCTCATATTACGTTTTATATTCTAATACTTTTGCACAAAATTTTCAGTCAAACTATAAAAAGCTGTATTATCCGAAACCGGACAAAATACAGCTTTTCTTCGCTTCCCTATCATAGATAGCAGAAGCATTTTATTTTACTTTTTCAAAATCACTTGCGGGATGTTTGCAGATTGGACAAATAAAATCATCCGGCAGTTCCTCGCCTACATACTCATATCCACAGATTTTACATCTCCAGACCGTCTTTCCGTCTTCTGTTTTTCCAACTTTTTCCGGCTTGGGTTTGATATTTGCAAAATAATATGCATAGGTAGCGGAAGGAACATCACTGAGGATTTCACCGTCTGTAGGTTTTCCCACAAATAAAATATGACTTCCTAAATCCACCTGATCCACTACATATACGCTAATATATGCGTTGGTGCCTTTGGTAATTGCCAGCGTATCGTTAAATACTCTTTTGCAATCCGTAAAATCCGCGAATTTGTCAACATCTCTTCCGGACTGGTATCCGAAATGCTTGAAGAGATCAAAGGTTGCATCCTCACTGATAATCGAAATGGTAAATTTCTTGGTTGCTTCAATCATTTCACAGGTCAGATTCGCTTTGTTTACCGCCACACTGATGGTAAGCGGATCCGATGCTGCCTGAATTGCCGTATTGGTAATGCATCCGTTGTCTTTTCCGTCTTTACTTGCGGTCAGGACAAACAAACCATAACTCAATTTGTTTAACACTTTTGAATCCATATGCAGAATCCCATCCTTTCTTTTTCGTAAATTGTAAATCATAAATTTCCAATAAAAGCAATTTATGAAATCATTCATTCCATATATAATAACCAACACCTCTTATGATACATAAGAGAGTCGCCAACTAAACGCTTTGTTGCCAAGCGATTGTTTTCTTTAATCCGTCAGACAGTTTTGTATACTGCCCTATAAAGTCAATAATACGTTTTCCGTCATACCAGTTTGATTCTTCTTTGGTAAGCGGAAACGGTAACGGTATATTTTTCTCATTGATTGTCGCAACCGTAACCGGAACTTTTTCAAATGGCACTCCCACACCGGCGGCCAGCGCCTCTGCAAAAGAATCATAAGTTTCCATTACAGGCGGAGCCAGATTATATGCACGGTTGTCTGAAATCGGATGTTCAACACATGCAAGAATTGCCCTTGCCACATCATCTACATAAACCAACTGGAACTGTCCGGTTGCGTCAAACGGATGCAATATCTGTCCGGCCTGCTCAATCCAGCGAAAATACATTCCTTCACGCGGAGCATAATTATCCGGTCCATAAATGAAAGATGGACGAATCGAAGTATAAGGAACGTGATAAGTAAAAGAGCATTGGGAAAGCTCTTCTTCTAACGCCACTTTCTGTAAAATGTAGTCACCTGCTTCGCCGCCGAAATCACGATGTTCAAAACGTGCAGTTTCATCTAAAAACATGTTTTGTCCGCGTTCATAAACATCACAGGTACTGATAAAAATATATTGTCCAAAATCCGCATTTATCGCTTCGAATATGGCAGTAATATCTCCTTTTTGATAGGCACAAAAATCTACAATGACATCAAAATGTTTCCCGGATAGCCTGCCGAGTGCAGAAAAATCATGTCTGTCACCATGAATTTCCTGCACCCGGGGAAGCCTCAGCGGCCGGGTCCCGCGATTAAACACAGTAACCCGGTGCTTTTCCATTGCCATATGAACAAATGCTTTTCCAAGGAAATAACTTCCGCCAAGTACAAGAATATCCATCTATTTCTTATTCTCCAAAATATCTTTCAAGTAATCCTTTTAATGCCTTACCATGTCTTGCCTCGTCACGAGCCATTTCATGAACGGTGTCATGGATTGCATCCAGATTATTTTTCTTTGCACATTTTGCAAGATCAACTTTTCCGGCTGTTGCACCGAATTCACAGTCAACTCTCCATGCAAGATTTTTCTTGGTAGAATCGGTCATCTTGCTTTCTAATTCAGAGCCAAGCATCTCAGCAAATTTTGCTGCATGCTCTGCTTCTTCATATGCAGCTTTTTCCCAATAAAGACCGATTTCGGGATAACCTTCACGATGAGCAACTCTTGCCATGCACAGATACATACCTACCTCTGAGCATTCGCCTTCAAAGTTTGCTTTGAGCTGTTCAAAGATGAATTTTTTATCTTCTTCGCTGATATCGCTGTTGTTTTTAACTGTTTCAGCGTAAACACCGAACTCATGCTCTGCAGCAAGTACAAGCTCTCCCTCAACTTTGTTAAATTTTTCTCCACTTACGTGGCAAACCGGACACTCTGCTGGTGCGGTTTCTCCTTCATGTACATATCCACATACCGGACATACCCATTTTGCCATTTTAAAATCCTCCTATAAATAATATTTATTGTTTCATGCATGGTTAAAAACTATGCATAAATCACAAAGTAATGTTTCACAGCAAAGAATGCTGTATTTTAGATACAAAATCATGTATCTTTGCTCTTATGCCAATCTCTATCCTACGCTCTTTCTCTAATCGCATTAGCTAAGCAATCCAAAGCCGTCTCATCCGAAGGCTTATAGGTTGAACGGATTGATACCGTGGCATCCAGAATAGTCACATTCTTCATGGTTTCCAAATACGAACGCATCGATTTTGCAGCCATTGGTGCCCATGTGCCATTTTCAACCAGACCAACAATTCGGTTCTGATATGTTTTTATCTGCAAATGATGTAAAAAGTCTTCCATCGGAACAAATGCATTACCATCATAGGTTGCCGAACATAAAATCATACGGTCATAACGGAAAGCATCTTCCACACATTCTGCGATATCTTCTCTGGAAAGATCCGCAACTGCTACTTTCTCTTCTCCCAGATCCCGAAGCTTTTGCGCAAGCAGCTCAGCTACTTTTGCAGTATTTCCATGAATGGAAGCATAGGCAATAAATACGCCTTTGGTTTCAGGCTGGTAGGAAGACCACTTATCATATAAATCAAGATAGTACTCCAGATTGCTGTCCAAAATCGGACCATGCAACGGCAAAATCTTCTGAATATCTAAATTCTTTGCTTTTTTCAAAAGAACCTGTACGGATGCTCCATATTTTCCTACGATGTTAAAATAGTATCGTCTCGCTTCACAAGCCCAATCCTCATCCGTATCCAGAGCTCCGAACTTACCAAATCCGTCTGCCGAAAACAGAAGTTTTTCTGTACTTTCATAAGAAACCATAACCTCCGGCCAATGAACCATGGGTGCCATAACAAAAGTAAGCTTATGCTTACCAAGCTCTAATGTATCTCCTTCTTTTACTTCCAGCTTTCTGTCCGCACAATCGACACCAAAAAACTGATTTAAAAACAAAAATGTTTTTGCATTTCCGACAATGACAGCCTCAGGATATTTCTCCATGGCATATGCCAATGAGCCCGAATGATCCGGTTCCATGTGCTGTACAACGATATAATCGAGCTTGCGTCCGGCTAAAGCCGCCTCAACATTTTCACCCCATTCTTTTGTACATCGTGCATCAACCGTATCCATCAAAGCTGTTTTCTCATCCAAAATCAGATAAGAATTATAAGATACTCCATTGGGAACAACATACTGACTTTCAAATAAATCAATCGTTTTGTCATCCACACCCACATATTTTACAGAATCCGTTATCAACATATTTTTCTTTCCCCACGTTTTCTTTTGCTTTTTTCTGTTGTATTTTATGATGTTGGAGTCAAAAGGTATTTTGCCCCATGATACCGTCGGATTGCCACGCACTTTGTGTTCCCGCAATCCTGGTATCGCTATATTATTTTTTCCAAAGTCCGTGTAAATTGCAATATGCATACACAGCTTCTACCTTTTCATCTTCACAGATTGCAAAAACAACCTCCGGTTTTTGTCCGGGTGCAAGCTTTTTCAGCTGGGTTCCTTTGTCGGTTTGGACACTGACCCATTCAATGAAGTGCTCTGCCATCATCGGATGCTCAACTTCACCTACGTTAACATAGATTTTGTTGTCTTTTACTTCATATACGGGAATGTGTTTTTCAACCGCAGCATCCGTAGTTCCTGCTACAAGTTCTGTCATTTTCTGACCGCAGCACATCATCGGTACACCGGCGTCCTTTACTACCTCAACCATGTTTCCACAATGTTCACATACAAGAAATTTTTGTGCCATATTCTTTTCCTCTCTTTCTGTTTCCGTTCATTTTTTGTTTCGGAATCATTTTATTTTAATCTTTCTTTTTTAACAACTGAATTATCCCATTACATTGCAAATCTATATGGTTATTCCTTCAATTTATCTCCAACTACTTTTTATTTATATCTGCTTATCGTTCTAAATCTGCTTGTTGTATTAATAACCTTTTTCATAAATGAAATTAAGAAAGCTCCAACGTATCCAAAGTTTCTCTTAAGATTTTTGCTGAATCCTGAAGCTTCTTCGTCTCTTCATCGTTTAATACAATCGGAACCTGTGCCTCGATTCCATCCGCACCTACAATACAGGGCATAGATAAAACAACATCTTTTATGCCGTAAGCACCATGCATGGATGTTGATACCGGAAGAATGGCTTTTTCGTCCCGGACAATAACCTCACAAATTCGCTTAACTGCCATAGCTACGCCAAAATAAGTTGCACGCTTTCTCTGAATGATTTCATAAGCGCTGTCTTTTACCTTTTGTGCAATCTCATCTTCTGCTTCCTTGTGTTGGAAATGACCGCGCATTTCACAGAAGTTGCTCAACGGAACTCCCGATACATTGGCGCTGCTGAATGCAGCAATCTCACTATCACCGTGTTCTCCGATAATAAAGGCATGAATACTTTTACTGTCCACCCCAAGGTGCTCACTCAATCGATATTTCAGACGCGCAGTATCCAATACGGTTCCGGAACCGATGACATGATTTTCCGGAAGTCCCGAAAGTTCCAAAGCGACTTTTGTCAAAATATCAACCGGATTGGCAACAATCAGCAATATTCCGTCAAAATTGCGGCTTGATATTTCCGGAATAATCTTTTTCATAATGCCAACATTTTTCTGAACCAAATCAAGTCTTGTCTCACCCGGCTGCTGGTTAGCTCCTGCTGTCACAATGACAATACCCGCATCCTTTACATCATCATAATTGCCGGCATAGATACGCATCTGGCTGGCAAACGGAATGCCATGACTGATATCCATAGCCTCGCCTTCTGCCTTTTCCCAGTTAGCATCAATTAACGCAATTTCAGAAAACAGACCACTCTGCATTAAAGCAAATACCGATGCCGAACCGACAAATCCGCAACCTACCATAACCGCTTTTCTCATATTCATAATGAACGCTCCTTTATTATATCATTTTTTTTCTAAAAACTCATATATCTTTTTATCATTTTATATATCTTTTTCATGTCTTTCATTTTTCGGAAAGACATTTTTTACACTTTCCGAAAAACTGTAATTCAAAATCCTCAATCAATCCCGGAAACAGTCCACAAGCTTGTAAAATCAACTCATCACAGGATATATATTCCATATCTTCAACCATTCCGCATTCTCTGCAGATAAAATGATTGTGCGGTTCGATGAAGCCGTCATATCTGTCAGCTCCCATCTGCGTTGAGATCTTGAGGATCTGACCTGTTTCTGTCAAAAAAGTCAAATTGCGGTATACGGTTCCAAGACTGATATTGGGGTATTCTTTGCGAACACTGTCATATATCATATCGGCAGTCGGATGATCTCTTCTGCTTTGCAAATTCCTAAGAATTCCTTCTCTCTGTCTGGAATATTTGACCATTGATATCCCCTTCCTTCGTCCATTCCAATTCAACCTGCTTTCATGATGCCGACCCGATACTATATTCATTCCTTGATGTATACACAGGTTCTTACTTTTATTTTAATAATAGTAATGATTACTATTATTGATTATAGTTTTTAATTTATTCCTTGTCAATATTACAGAAAAACAATCCTACGAAACATATCATTGCTCTATAAAAACAGACTATTTATGACGCGAACAATAAAACCCCCAAAACCTGATTAGGCTCTGAGGGTAATACCATTCCTACGTTGTTACATTTTGTTATAAACATTTTCCAATAATACGCAAAACTCATCTCCACCTATACGATAAGATTTTCCAAATTTACCAAATCTGTTTTGAATAATGTCAGAAGCCGCTTTTAAAAGACAATCTCCCATTTCGTGTCCTTTTTGATCGTTTATCACTTTCAAATTATTTATATCTAAAAA
>JAEDFR010000194.1 GCA_016297945.1 Lachnospiraceae bacterium
TTTTTTCTCCTGTTCATCCTTTGCCAGAAAATCCTTATCCGTTGCAAGCTCAGCCCGCAAGTCGTCTCTAATCTGCTGTTTCTCTGCCTGCTCTGCTCTAACCAAACCAATCTGCTTATTCTGTTCCTCCAGTCTGAAAGTATCAGACTGTATTTCTAATTGCATCCTATTTATATCTTCACCAATCAGATCAGCTTCCGCCCTGGCAAGGTAATATTCGTACTGTCTGTCCTTTTGCAAACCATCCACTGCCTGATCATGCATTGTACCTATTTTTTCCAATCTGTCAATACGGATTTTCACATTCTCCAATGTACGTTGCAAGTCCTGATATGTACGTACATTTTCACGCAGCACATCAATATTCACTTCTTTTTCATCTAA
Source organism: Lachnospiraceae bacterium (assembly GCA_016297945.1). Classification (GTDB taxonomy): domain Bacteria; phylum Bacillota; class Clostridia; order Lachnospirales; family Lachnospiraceae; genus UBA2882. Next base: position 385 of record JAEDFR010000194.1, read on the forward strand.
TACATATGAATAAACAAAATCTTTGATATCGTCGATTGGTCTGAAAGCCAGAGCTTTGGGAATCAGTCTGAAAAACTTATCCTCAATTCGTCCAAACCTGTTTTTGATCATAGACCTGGCCTCTTTGTCCGTCGTACACCATTGCTTAATCTTCTTAGCATTCGTTGTTCTGAACTGATTGATTGACTTCGGTGTCTTTCCTTGAAAGAAGAGAGAATCCTCGAGGCGAATACCATCCATCAGATACCTTGCCGTTTTTTCCTGTCCTTCAGAAGCAGAATCTACCACTGCACCTACCACAAAATACTTATCTCTTTTTTCTTCGTAGAATTCCAACGCAATATGTGCACTGATTTCACCGGAACGCTCATACGGTCGGTTCTCCCGTCCTGTTTTGCAGCGAATATATCCTGTCAGTTTTCTCTTTCCATTCTCGTGTGCCGCTTTATTGAAATAATTCGTGGAACAGATTACCACAAACTGAATTGCATCTAGAAGAGTAGATTTACCTGCACCGTTTTCACCGGATATCAAAGTAGTTTTTTCAAATTCTATCGTCGTATTTGTAAATCGATGCCAGTTAATCAGCTTCACTCTCATCAGCTTCTTCACTGCTTTTTCCTCCCTTTCTGTAAATCTCCAGTTTCTCATAGGCAGCCTTTATATCTTCCACCCGAACAGCCATCAGAATTGCATCGAAGATAATGATGCGTGCTTCTTCATCTGTCAGATTGGTATCAAGCATTTCAATAATCTGAAATCTTTTCAATGTACTGATTGCATTACGAAAAGTTGTTTTATCAATCATCTTATCCCTGATTTTCAGACTTAAAAATTTATCATGAATATCTCCCACATTTACAATTACTTCATCCGAAACAGAGAGCTCTCTTCTTTTTTCATCATAAAGGATCCGAAGAATTAATAGGAGAACGGATTCGAACAGCTTCATATTATAGCGATTATAATTCTGCGGATTTGTCAATTGAATGACCCCATATTCCTCATTGATTTCCAAACGGTATCCCAAAAGAGCAAAACAGTCCGAAAATCTTTCTTTATATTTCATCACAAAATAGTAATCTGACTTATTTGTTTCATTTCTCTTACAAAGAAAGCAAGAGCTTAGCAGTCGATTGCAGATTCGTGAAAAATCGTCTTTATCCCGTTGTAGCATTCCGTCCAGAATATCCATTCCTATCAATGCTCCTTCCTATGTATCGTAAAATCATTAAAACGATAGCCATCTTTTTTTATCATATCTTTTACGGCAATCGTATACCTCATATTTTTTCTTTGCCCATAAAGCCTGATATAGATCATCTTGACAAAATCATCTGTATTTTCCAGTGGAAGCTCTGAGGCCAACATTTCCCGTCTGTCACCAAGGTGTTTTTCTACATAATGATTTACCTTTTCCGGATTTATAACTCTTGCCAATTTTTCCAGCATCCGTCTCATTTTTTCATCCCGAAGTTCCTGATCAGGTTCCGTATCCAGAAGCATTTCGGGTTCAAATGCTTTTTTTCCCTCAATCGGCGTATATAGAGACTTTTCATCCAATACAGCAGAACTGTAAATCCGGATTAATTCATCCATGAATTCAATTCGATAAATTCCGCTCAAATCCATTTCTTCCTGGTTGATTTTTTCGTTCATCCCCGATAGGATTTCCTTAATCTGTCCTCTGACATCTTCCCCTCCTATCAAATAGAACTTTGCCCGGTTGATTGCTGCTCTTTGATACTGCGTATTCTTGCGATTAATCTCTGCCAGAATCTCATCCATATTCTGAAAGGCATCTATCACCTGATGAATATAGTGGTAGACCAGTTCCTCTGCCTCATCCTTCGAAATTTCCCGAATGCCCGCCAGTTCTTCGCTCGCTTTATCCACATAAGACTTACTCCGGCTTTTGCTCTCCAATCTTTCTATAATCTCCGGACGAAATTTTGAAACATTATCTGAGGTAAGTAACCGATGATAAGCCTTGTCCACGATATTCTCAATGTAATCATTGAAAAGAACATTCATAATCTCAGCCGGTGTTTTATATTTAGTCAATTCATCTATGTAATGTTTAATGCTGGAACTTAGGTTTTTCAAACCGGTAATCAGCATATCTGTATTTTCAACGATTGATAAAAGTACAATCCCGGGATTATCCGTCGTGCCCCGCACCAGACTGTATATCGTATAAATATATCCTTGATATTCAATCTGTTTCCCTTCCGCAATCTCAAGGAGCGTTCTTATTACCTTGACTGCATATTCCTTAAAATTAACTCTTTGTACATAGCTTTTATCTGTTTCAATATCTATCCAACCATAATTTTCCAGTTTCCGAAGCATCCAGTTTGCTTTGTCTCTTGCAGTTTTTCCTTCTACATCTTCTCCTGTAAGATCCGCGGCCTGAGTCTGTTCAAAATAGTATTGTAATTCCTCTACTAAAACATCTCTTTCCACGCCAAAAGAAAGCTGATGATCCATGACGGAAAACAGTTTACAGATACATTCCCAATATACCACCTTATTTGGAGATGCCAATGGCATAAAAAAATGTTCATCTATAATATGAAACACATTTGTCTCCTTCCATCAAAACCATTAAATAACTTCATTATATGAATCTTTCCACGACTTATTTATAAAGCAAATTATTGCGAATAGAAACAAAGTATTATTTCTTCTTATACCGTCTGTCACGATTACTGCCAATAATTTCAATCCTATCAGAAAGTCCCTTCAAAATATCTTTAGTACGACTTTCTTTTAATCCTAACAATTCGCAGAAATCCCAAATGCCATA
>JAEDFR010000195.1 GCA_016297945.1 Lachnospiraceae bacterium
ATACCGATTCTGGAATTAATGAATTTAATTGACAGGTCACGCTTGGAGCTGGTGAAACAATTAGAATTTGAACAATTACGAATGCGCATATATAAACTATATGACATTGAGATTGAAACAATGGACCCTTTTGAGAATGGTGCAGGTGGATTAACGTATTTAGTAAAAGCAGATGCCAAAAGATTTGTCGTAAAATATCCAAGTGAAAATGAGATGAATAATCCTGATGTGGAAATCAGAGTATGCAAGGTGCTTTTGGACAAAGGAATTCCGGCTTGCAGATTTATCCCGAATAAGCAGGGGAAAATGATTTCGGCAGATGAGGATGGAAGGCGATTTACCGTACAACATTTTTATGAGGGTATTACATATGGCTATAATGAGGCTCCGGTTCATTTGCAGGCGCAATCTGCCGCCTCTTTGGCAAAGATACATGAAGCTATGAAGGATATTGAAAATATTCCTGTTGGTATAGGTGCAGATTTTTTTACCTATAGAAAACCGGAAAACATGAAAGAGGCTTATGTTGACACATTGCAACAAGCCATAGAAAAGAATGATACTGATATTGTAAGAAACATTCGCTCCAATATGAGAATTGTAGCTGCTATGCCTGCTTATCATTTTGATATCGAAAGGTTTAGCTGTGGCAACACGCATGGAGATTATATGATATCACAGTTGATTTGGCAGGACGAAAAAATAAGCGGTATCATAGATTGGACTTGTGCCTGCAAACACCCCTACATATGGGAAATTGTTCGTTCATATGTATTTATGGCACCGGAGATAGAGCAAGGCGAAATCAATACGGAATCATTGATTGACTATATTTCTGAATACATGAAATATGGTTCATTGAATTCTTATGATATAGAAAATGCAGGAAAACTATTTTTCTATTTTTTAGCTGTATGTAATTTCTATGATCAGTATTATGCTTCCATTTCCAAAAACAGATCTATTTATTTGCAGCAGGCAAATATGGCATCACAGCTTCTGGTGTGGTTTGAGAAGCATATTGATGAATTGAATGATAAACTGCGTGAATTGAGTATGCAGGCTACTTATCAAAAGAAGATGGCTAATTATTATGATTCTCAAGGGCGTTTGACACAGTACCCCACGAAGCGACCGTTGAGAGTTATGGCACTAACAAAAATAGCTGATTGCTTTGAACTTGATAGGAAATATACAGAGAAAGAAGTAAATGCAATAATTAAGCAAAATATCGCATTTTCAGATATTGAACTTGTTCGCAGGGAAATGTTTCAGCTAAAATTAATTGGACGGTTAAGAGATGGCTCAGCCTATTGGAGAGAACAATAACTTAATCAAGCGCAAGCTTTAATAGTGACATAAGTTCTTCAGGGGATCTGTCCATTCCTTTGGATGCCCACGTGCAGATAATGTTGAGTATTCCGCCGCTGCTGTAGGACAAGGCATATTCCAGGGCTTCCGGATTTTTGGCAAGTTTGCGGTTCCCCTTTTGCGTGTGGTATATCTCGAGAGATATTTCGTTAATAAACTGCTGCATAATTGATACCAGACCATTGCGATAGAGCAGAATGGTCAATTCTTTATGCTCGTACCAGAAATGAAGTGCAAATTCACTGGTGTGGAGATAACTTTTATCAGATGAGTGATATAGCTCGTCTGATTTTTTTGTCCATAGACTATGAATATGGAAAAGAAGAATTTCATCCATAGAATGAAAGAGCCTGTAAAAGGTTCTTCGGGAAAGATCCGCTTTAGCGGATAGCTCGGAAATGGTTATTTGGTTATATGGCTTTTCCTTCATCAGTTCAAGCAGGGCTTTGACATACATGCCTTTTGACTGTAGCGCAATCGGATTGGTAGTGGGATTCATAGGCTCTCCTTTGGGTGACACAAACGGTATCTTTTGTAGCACTTTGTCGCAATGGGTTGACATGCTAACAGACTAAATATAACATAAAAGTGTAAATGTCACAAGTGCGACACTGATTTGCGGAAAGGAATGGAATATGTCAAGACAGTACTTATATACGGAACGGACTCATCTGATGTGTCCGAACATGAATTTTGGAATAGTATCTGAAGTTAACGGATCCTTTGACGAGGATAGAATCAGGGATACACTTTCTCTTCTTGTAAATGCACATCCTTTTCTGACTGCGCTACTTGGATATGAGGAAGAGACAAACCGGTATTATTATGATATTACTTCTGTTTCACAAGTAGATTTGAATATGAAAGAGGAAAAAATAACAGATCTATACGACAAGTCAGTTATCGGCGAATACGAAAGACTTGTAGCAACAGACTGGAACATAATTTGTGAAGGAATGCTGAAAATCGTATGCTGGAATCAGGAAGACAAAATATGCCTCCTGTTTGTATTTCATCATCTTCTTGCTGATGGAAGAGCGGCTCTTTCTTTGGTAAAGGAATTCGCGGACTATTATGTGAATGGAACCCCACCGGTAAGAGCAGAGGAAAAGCTGATAGCTTCAGTAGATGATTTCCCGCGTGGGTCAGAGCTTCCCTTGGTAAGCAGAATCCTTGTGGATTATGCAAACAAAAGATGGAAGAAGGAGAAGCATTTAGTCAGTTATGAATACTATCATGATTTTGCAAATCGTTATTTGCAAAACGATAAAGTGCATCATGAAACTTTCACATATCACGAAGAGGAAATGAGCACGATTCATCTGCTGTGCAAGGAAAATCAAGTGTCCGTTAATGATTATTTGACGGCAAAGATGTTTGAGGAGGAAAATACGGACAAAATCATCATTGCCAGTGACCTTCGAAAACAGCTTCCTTGTTATTCGCCGGGAGCATTAGGAAATTATGCGACAGCATTTAGTGTGCACTTGAAGAAAAGAGATGCAGATACCATGACAACAGCCAAAGAAGTTCATGGGCTGGTCCAAAAGATTATGCGAACTCCGGCTTCTTTGTATTTGATCTTACAATGTTATGCCAGGTTAGACCCTTCTCTGCTTGATGCCGCAGCAATTTCGGCCATTGGTGATTTTGACAGCAAAGCGGGGAGATTTGTCGGAACGCTTTTCTTTGGATTTGGAAGTCCCTCGGGGTATAGTATTACAAATCTCGGAAAGATGGAAAGCAATTCGATTGCTAATGCCATCTTCATTCCACCTGCATCACCGGCAATAAAGAAGATAAAGGG
>JAEDFR010000196.1 GCA_016297945.1 Lachnospiraceae bacterium
AGTGTTGCCGGCGGAACAATGGAAAAGCCATGGTGGAAAAAAGAAGTCATAAATGATGGTGAGAGTGGTAGTAATACTTTTGGAAATTATAGTACTAAAATTGACTCAAAGGTAACAGTGGTTGAAAAACAAGAATTGCCTAGTTGGTTAATTGATACATATAAGGATGGTGTCTATCGGACAGTAGTAACCAATGAAGATATCACAGTATACCGTTCCTTTGGATATAATGCAGAAGCAGGTGGTGCATTTGCAACGAGTAGCCCAGCTGTAAATAGAATTCAGACAAAAGTTGATAGTGCAATATTACCAGAGTGGAAAAATACACTTAGATATGAGGCAGAGATTGTTATTCCTAAAGGCACAACTTTGAATATAGGACGTGTAGGTGAGCAATTTACTATGAGTGGAACAAGACTTGCTGGAGATGCAGACCAATTTTTGTTACCTCAAAATTGGGATTTGAATTGGATAAAAAGTATAAGAGAAGTAAAACCATAAGGAGACCAGCTATGGATGAAAATGTAATTGAAATAAAAAAACAGGTTAGAAAAGTAATTGAATTGTTGGAACAACGTATAATACTTGAGCCTAACAGACCTATTCTAAAAACATTATATGATAGATATATGAAAGCTGAAGAAATTATATCAAGTAATGAAGATATTAGTAAAATTATGATTAGTGGTGGGTGTAGAGCTTATTTAGATGCGTTTAGTGATTATATGAATCCTTTATTAGGCGAAATGGATAAAGCAGAGAAAATGCTTTCTAATTTAAAAAAGTAGTGTTGAAAGAGGATGCTTGGTTATTTATATGTTTATTCTTTCGGACTCCCAACAACCTATAACTCCTGCACGTCTAATAATTAACCATCATGGCTGCCCAGAAGCAATTAAGAATCCATGATGTTAATTAATAGACGCTAGCGAAATTTTGCCGAGTTGGGTATACGAAAGGACATTGCGAATTGGATATGCTGATGTAATGCACTCTTAGTAACAGTCTGTTGCGAAAGAGTGCGTTTTTCTGTGAAGGTATTTTTATAAACGGTAAGGGTATTTTATAAAAGTCAGTATTACAAGCGATATTTCAGACACAAAAATTGGTCTAAAAAGCGGTAATCCATTTACAGATTTTCTTCATTATACTGGTAATTTTAAGAGATGCATTTCTGTATAATGAAATCGTTGTACTCAGACCAAAGTGTCGGACAAAGTCTTTAGACTATGCTGGAAAGCCATACATTATCGGCATTTCTGCTAATGGTGAAATATAGTTGCTCCACAGAACTGATGTTTTAGTAAGTGCTTGCAAATCTTATATTATCGGATTTTATGTAAGAAGCACCGAACCCTGCATTATTATTTCGATACGAGGATTTATATTAATTTTCTCCATATTGTGGTGGTATAAGAAGGATATCCATTTGCTCATTTTTATAATACAGAACTGTAAGAATGTACATTGAAACCTTAGGAAGGTAAGTGTTTTCCAAGATTTAATGGCAATTCAGTTGTATTTCAAGATGAATTATGACATTCACAGACAGCCTACTAACAATTCGCTGGGGTCTCATGAATACAGATAACTAAGATAATCATGGATAATCCCCAGCAATCTGAAACTATCTTTATCTGATACCACCAAAATTCTCCAATCTTAATCCACACCTCCTAACATCACACCTCTGTTTTGATTCATTCTGATTTGTAACTACACAGAGCCAAGCAAATATGATGGAAAAGTTTGTTTACAAAGACTTTTTCCATCATATTTATTTGGCGAAGTAACCACATGAGTAAAAGGAAAGTAGCAAAGCTACGATTTTACGAATGTGGTTCTGGGTAGTTATTATCTAAAAATATCTTCCACAACCTGCTCATCCACCGATACTGCATAGTTCCATAAATCCGCAGAATATTTCTTTTATCATGGTATTTGAATTTTTGTATATGCTCGATTTTTTGCGTATTTTCTGAAGTATGAAGTGTGGTATCAAAATATAAGATGAAAAAGTGTATAAATCTAAACAAATCTTTTAAACATTACTTGCCGACTTTAAGGAACTTTGGAAACCATAGATTGTTTTCAGAATGACGCATATAGGCATAAGTTTACCAACAACAAAAAGGAGGCTTGTGTTTATGATTTATGGTTTTATATCATCACTTGATGATGAGACAACAAAGGTGTTTTTCAGAAGTAAGAAGATTCGGGGCAATAACATTTACAATTCTGGAAGTCTTGGTGCACTTACATCGGTTCTGCAGAGTGGAGATGTAGTATATGCAGTTAGCTGTAATCGTTTTGCATCCGTGCGTCAGGTGTATACCTTTGCAAGGTTCTGTTATGAAAGGGGTATCATTCTTCATTTTGTAGCGGAGCCTTATCTTGATATTGGCAATGGTAAGCAGTGGAGACCTGCAGTTGCAAAAGTCATTGCCAGCATGGTGGAGAGTGAGCAGAAAGCAAAGGGAATGATGGCACAAGGATTCAAGATGACTGATTCCCAGTGGGAGTATGCTTATCGGTGCTTTGAGCTGATGAACCTTGATATTCTGGCACATCTGTTTTCTGCTGATGGTGTGTTAAAACGTGGTAGCTGACAGATACTGGTAAGTTTAGCGGTGCGTATTGGTTGTGGGGGAAATTTGCAGTTTTTTGTTTTGCTCCTGCGTTTTTGGGATGATCTTGCGGTTTCCGCTTGGGTTGCCCCTCACGCCTGCACACAATGCCCTACGTTCCGTTTTACTGGGTTTAGCGGATAAGGACAGACTGATATTTGAGGCATTATACGATGGTGGGGATAACCGTGTCTTTACCTTAGAGTATGATGAGAAAATAAGAGAATCGGGAAATGCAGGAAAGACGGATGCAGAGAAAAAAGCCGGCAGGAAAAAAATAAAAGAAGCACTGCAGGATGAGAAAGAAGCCGAAAGGGATAAGTCAGAAACAAAAGATGATGAAATATCCGAAAACACAGAATTATCTGAAATAGGACAGGAAAATCCAGAAGCAGAAGCTCCCCAAAACGCCTTTTTATATGGCGTACTTATGGAAGCCGCAGGCTTTTTACCGGTATCCACACCGGTAAAACA
>JAEDFR010000197.1 GCA_016297945.1 Lachnospiraceae bacterium
CCTCCGCTATCTGCCATGGGGCGAAACATACGTAGATCAAAAATCCAACCGTTTTGACGGGGTAAGGAACACCTTTAGTGCCAAGGAGAAAGATGCCGAAACGGGATACTCTTACTTTGGCTCCCGCTATTACTCCTCCGACTTGAGTATCTGGTTGAGTGTGGACCCGATGAGTGACAAATATCCGTCTTTTTCGCCTTATACGTATTGCGCGAACAATCCTGTGAAGTTGGTAGATCCGAATGGGGAGGAAATCAATCCAATTTACGATTTGAATGGTTTCTTTTTAGGAACGGATGACAAAGGGCTTCAAGGCGAGGAAATCTTGATGAAGCGAGAGCATTTCAAGCAAAATATGGACCATAATACAGCCGTAACGATTGGAAACATAGACAGAAGTATTTTTAATGTTTCTTTTGAAGCAAAAGCACGAGCAGCCCTTCATCGATTGAACTTACCAAATCGTCCTGATTGGGATGGAATGATAACAGATGCAGAAGCTCGTAGCTGGTATAGAAATGGACATGGTGCACCTTTGTTTATCAATATGGAAAAGTTGAATTTGACACCTGTGACTCTTGATCACTTTACCAAACTTGAGGGTAATCCATATAATTTTTTCTTTTCTATGTCGGCAGACAAGGATATCAAACGAGTGTATGGCACATTAACTCTCAATTTGTTGAATTCAGAAACAGGCGAAGTGCAAGTAGGGAATCCTTCTAATATGTACATAGATACCTATGATTTCAATTCTGGCGGTTCTTTGAAAAGAAATATTGCCACTAAAGTAGCAAGCCTTATTGTTGGCGAGGGAACGCCTTTCAAAATCTATGGATGGGGGGAAAACCCTAAAATATCGGTAAAATAACATCCACTAACTTCACCTTATGAAACCTAAAAATATCACATTAGCCTTATTATCAATAGGTGCGGTATTAATATTTTGTAGCCTATATGGAAAACATATCAATTATATGCCAACCTTTGATAAACATCTGTTTGATTTGGGAAATGGTCTCATTACATTCTCTCTAACCATGATGTTATATTTGTTCATTCATCATATAGATGAAAAGGAAGACTTCCATAAGATATATTCCCTGAAAAAATGGATGATTATTATATCTACTAACGTGTTCTGGTTACTTCTTATTCCTGGCACATATCTGTATTATGCGTTACGTGCAAAACGTGGATACTTTCCTCTTAATGCGGATACCATTATGATTCCATTCTCTGAACAAGTGATATGTATTTTATTAATGCTTTTACCCTTAAACGCACTTCTCTTCTTGTCGTTAAAAAAAACAAGTCACCCAACTCAATTTTCAGTTGAGAGAGCAGGGACAGCAAGGAAGAAATCATATTTTGCTTTTTTTTGCGTATTTTTTATGATGTTCTTATAATAATACATTGCGGTTTTCTTATCTTTTTTGTATTTGATGGAAATCATGTTGCCATTGTTGTTTGTATAGGACTCATACACAATCTGTTTTCATTAAAATTCGGGAAAATTAATTCTATTATGCGTCAAATTTAAGAATGATTATGACAAGATTAACGCACCTCTTGATAATTGGTTCCCTGTTCTCTCTTTTTCAGGGCGACCGGGCACGCTTTCCGCTCGAATTTCGCCGCAAGCGTCTCATAACCGCTGCAATCGTTGTCGCGGACATCAAGGAAACAAAACCGCAGTCAAAAACCACGACTGCGGTTTTCTTATACCGTCCCAACCTGTGACGGACGTTTGAACCATCTTTGCCAAAACATCAGTTATGGCAAAGTCAAGCACCCGCAGGGTAACCATCTACATCAACGGCAAGGAGGTGGAGGCCTCCGTCAAGCAGATACGGGCGGAAATGAACCGCCTCGTCAACGAGCAGTACCGCATGGTCATCGGGCTAGTATCCCCCCAAAAAATGTGTGATTTCCAGCAAATATGAACTTTCTTCACTTCTTCCCGAATCGAACTAAATTTCTATTCTCCTCATCTCAAACTTTTTCCTTACCTTTGCACCCAACAAATCAGCAATGCACGTTTCTTCCACATATCGCCCGCAAAACCAAACACTTCCGCAGGGAAACTTAGCGGCAACTACGTCTTATACCTTCTCCGCGAAAGAGAAAGACTCGGAAACAGGGCTATCCTACTTCGGCTCCCGCTATTACTCCTCCGATTTGAGTATCTGGTTGAGTGTGGATCCGATGGCAGACAAGTACCCGAGTATGAGTCCGTATGTGTATTGCGCAAATAACCCGGTTAAGTTGGTAGATCCGAACGGGGAAGAGATTGTTCTTGAAACAATTTACAAAAAAGATGCTAATGGGAATGATACTAAAGAAATAGAAAGATATAATATCCGAATTACAGGGAAAATTTTAAATAGTTCGGGAAGGAAGATAGACATGGAAAAAGCAAAAGAGAAAATTATTAACCAAATTGAAACTTCATTTAAGGGTCAAACTGAAGATGGAATACCTGTTACAACATCTGCCGATTTTGAAGTCGCAAATTCTTATAAAGAGGTCAAAAATAATGACCATTTGTTTGTTTTAACAAATGACTGCGGCAGTGATAATGGACATGATTTTAAAGGCTATACCCCCAAAAATGGAGGAATGGTGGCTCTTGTTGATGCAGCTTTATTCAAAGGACCTATTGATGGGACTTTTGGTCGAAGTGGAGCCATCGTTGCTGCTCATGAAATGGGACACATGTTGGGTCTGGAACATGTTGGCAATCCCTTTAACCTAATGAGATCAGGAATTCCCCATAATCGTCTTAATTCGTTCGTCTCATCTAAACAATTAAGCGATATCATCGGCAACATCCAATTTAAAATGTTTCGGATTAACAAAAGTTAATATTAACAACAGGTAAAAGCAAAATGAGGAAAAAAGTTTTAGTCACCATTATATCCGTAGGTGTTTTAGTTTCCCTACTAAATGCTTCTTTTATGGCTATACATAAAGGGAATGTACGTATTGATTTTTTGATTTTCCCTCCTATAGACACTGTAGATTATACAATTGTTGTAGCAATACTGTCCTAAATAAATTTCCAAAAAATATTATTCTCCGATAAATAGGGCA
>JAEDFR010000053.1 GCA_016297945.1 Lachnospiraceae bacterium
TACATCAGAATATCACAGTCCGGCAAGAACATCAAACACCCCGGCAAGGTTTAGCGTTCCATACCCCCACTCCCTTGAGGGGTAATACAGCTCTTTTTTTCGTGTAGCGCCGCGAATAAAAAGATTTTTAATACTTTGGGTATTGATTGTAATATCCCGACCTTCCACGACTGCCCACTGCATAAAGTCCGCAGCCGCTCCTGCCGTTATGGCCGCAGCCATACTGGAGCCCGTTTCCGCTCCCATCACGGTTGGCACCAAGAATCCCGGTGCCGCAATAGACGGTACAATCGAACCATCTACAGAAAATCCACGTCCGCTGTTTAAATAAAAGCTTTGATCTGCACTGTTATAGCTTGATACAGCTAAGGTTGCGCGGCTGTATGCGGGTTCTGTGATTGTCTCATAAGGGCTGGGACGCAAAAAATAAGTTTCACTTTTTAAAAACTGCCGAAGAGGAAGCCATGAATGGACGATTCCTTCTCCGTTTCCTGCGAAAACTCGAATTTTCCAGATACCGGAAACCGGTCTTATAAAACGAAGTGTAATTAACTCCTGCCCGTTTCCTAAATCGACAGGCACATAGTCAATCACAACTCTGGATTCCGAATAAATAAAGCTAAATTCCAGGCTCTGTCCCATACGATATGGAATCTCCGGTATGCTTTCTCCGCCCGGCGATGTCAGAGAAATGGTATATACACCGGGAATCTGTCCCCATATTTCCATATAAAATCCCGGCTCACCATCTCCGATCAACAATTCCATTTCATCATAATTCTTTATGCCGGAATAAGACGGAAACAAATTCCCTTCATAATGTCCCGAAGTATTCCCTTCATTACCGCCTCCAATTACCACGCACCGGTTTCTTTTTCTTGCAAGAATATCCAGATATCCGTCCAAAAGCGACGAACCATCATGTGAGCCCATCGTTGTTCCCAATGCAATACAGATGACAAGCGGCTTTCCAAGCTTTGATGCCAATTGATCCAGATAGCTTAAGGCAAGCATGATATCTGTTTCCTGATAACAAAGTACATCATCCCCTATGCTGTAATACTCCCTCATATACTGTTTACATTGTTTCAATTTCACAACTGCGATATCCGCATCTTTTGCCGCGCCCACAAATCCGTTTGTCCGATCATATCCACAGGCGGCTGAAATCATTTTAGTACCATGTCCGTCTTCATCCGTAAACAAAAGCGACCCATTCTCCCGAAGGTTTTTATTAATATCCTCTCTGGTATATTCCACCCCGTAATAGAATCCCTCCGGTGCACTGAACCTTTTCTTCTGTTCCGAATCCGGCATTTTGGCATCATCCTCTACCATACCATCCGTCAAGTTTCCGTTTTCACTCCCCGGATCCTCGTCACTTTGTATCGCCGTCTGATCCCAGACTGCAGCAATTCTGGTAGTTCCGTCTTCATTTAAAAAAGCCGGAAGCCGGTATCGGATTCCCGTATCCAGAAAGCCAAGCAAAACTCCCCTTCCGGTTAAACTTAGCGGTTCTCTGTTTACCGGAAGAATTCCCGCCGCATTTAAAACGGATAAATCACTTTGCAGACCATAGCACTTGGGAATATACTGATATCGATATTCTGCACTGTTTAAAGGCGGCACCGAAGATGCCGCCACATATAATATAAATAAATTGTCCAATATTTTGATAACACATTTGTCAGAACTGACAGGATCGCCCGGAAATAAAGAACCGGAGGATATATCGAATCCCAGTGGGATATCCCGATAATCCTCCGATAAAATACGATAATTACATAAATCCATAATTGCACCATAAACCTTTTTTATCAGTTTATGCAGCCAATATAGGAACTATCCTCGAATCTCAATAATCGGACCGCCTTTACCCTCGATATAATCGCCGGTAATGGTAACCGTACCGATATTGTCATCCTTGGGAATTTCATACATGATATCCAGCATAAATTCCTCGATGATTGCCCGAAGCGCACGTGCTCCGGTATCTTTTTCCATAGCCTTTTTGGCAATGGCATGCAGGGCACTGTCATCAAAGTGTAAATCCACTTCGTCCAATGCCAAAAGCTTTTGATACTGTTTCAAAATGGCATTCTTGGGTTCGCTTAAAATCGCAACCAGCATTTCTTCTGTCAAACCGTCCAAGGTAAATAAAATGGGAAGACGACCCAGAAATTCCGGTATCATACCAAATTTTCTCAAATCCTCAATCGTAACCTGATTGTGGATATTTTTTTCTTTATCATACGTATCTTTTAATACTGCATCGAAACCAATGGAACTCTGTTTGGAAAGACGCTGTTTAATAATCCCATCCAGTTCAGGGAACGCTCCACCGCAGATAAATAAGATATTACGTGTATTAATGGTCGTAAGTGGAACCATGGCATTTTTACTGCTGGCGCCAACAGGCACTTCGATATCCGCTCCCTCTAACAGTTTTAGCATACCCTGCTGAACCGATTCTCCGGATACATCCCGGGAATTGGTATTTTGCTTTTTGGCAATCTTGTCAATTTCGTCAATGAAAACAATACCCATCTCAGCTCTGTCCACATCATTATCCGCTGCAGCCAAAAGCTTTGACAAAACACTTTCAATATCGTCACCGATATATCCGGCCTCAGTCAGACTGGTAGCATCCGCAATGGCAAGCGGAACGTCTAATAGCTTGGCAAGTGTTTTAACCAGATAGGTCTTACCACAGCCGGTCGGTCCAATCATCAGCATATTGGATTTCTCAATCTCAATTTCATCCATAGTATTGGTAGCCACACGCTTATAATGATTATAAACAGCAACTGACATTACCTTTTTGGCCTTTTCCTGACCGACAACAAAATCATCCAATTTAGCTTTGATTTCATGTGGTGCCGGAATATTTTTAATATCAATCAACGGCTTATCTGTCTTTTTACGTTTCTTTAGTTTGGAACGTTTGGAATTTAAGCTTTCTCCCTGCAAATCATTCAGATTTACAAAACGGATATTGGGAAATCCCTTCGGTGTTCCTTTCTTTTCATCTTTGTCATCAGAAGAATTGCCGTTTAGCATGGAAGCTATATCAAATCCTGACATTGGTCCAAACAAGGACGGATCATCCAGTGCGGAATAATCATACTGACTGATTGCATCCATGGTTTTATGCATACAGTCATCACAAATACAGATATTCTGCGGCATCTTAAACTGTTTACCGGTGACACTTTCGGGTCTGTGACAGATGAAGCACACATTGTCATATTCGTCATCATCGTCATCGTCGTCATCGCCGTCATCGTAATCATCATTGTCATCGTCGCCATTGGCATCATTATCATCGACAACAAATTCATCTTCTAATGCATCTTCATCATCAATCATAAATACATCTGATATATCATCGTCTGTAACGTCGTCAGCAAGTTGAACTTTGGTATCATTAGCGGAAATCTTTTTATCTGCTTTTCTATCTGCATCTGTCAAATCATCCGAATCATCAAAGTCGTCATCGTCAAAATCATCGTCGCTGGCACTCATATCAAATAAAGGAGCGTCATCCTTTTCCATAACTTCTCTGAAATCATTTTCCGGTTTGATATATCTTTTTTGCGAAGCTTCATCCTCATAATCGTCAGAAGAATCAAAATCATTTAAAAATGAATCATTTTCCTCCTCTTCCGAAAAATCATCTTCATCAAAAAATACGACTTCATCTGATACATTTTTCATAGTGTCATCCATGCTGTTATGATTCATGTCCGTATCTTCTGCCGTAACATTTTCATCAGCCTGATTCTTCGGCATATTCTCTGCCAAATTATTTTCATCCGCCCGGTTCTTCTGCATTTCCTCTGCCGGTTTTGTATTTGTTTTGTCTGAATTATTTAAAAAATCAAAAAAATTAGCCATTATTTTCCTCCAAGTTTCACGGTTGTATCAAAGGTCTGATAACCATCCGATGTTCGTGTCAGCAAATTAACCGTAACCGAATCACCTTCTTCATAATAAGACAATACTTCTGTCAGATCATCCATGTCTCCTACGGTATATCCGTCAATTTCCAATAAAATATCCCCTTTATGAATTCCGGCTCTCTGTGCAGGCGTTTCATCAAATACCTGCGTAATGTAAATACCTTCTTTTAGGTTATATTTTTCTAATAATTCGCCGGTAACCGCCATACCACTAATGCCCAGATATGCAGAATCGTCACGCTTCTGTGCCGGTCTTGTTTTTTTCTGCATCAGATCTTTTAAAATCGGTTCTGCCGTTGAAATGGGGATGGCGTATCCCATGCCCTCAGTCGCATAGTCAGCAATCTTACTGGAGTTTATACCGATGACCTCACCACGCACATTTAATAGAGCACCACCGGAATTGCCGGGATTAATAGCCGCATCAGTTTGAATCAGATATTTGACCTTGGCTGAGGCATCCTTACTGTTTTCCGTACCATAGAGCGGGCCTCCATTATCCGTATATGCTCTATTTACTGCACTGATCACTCCGGTCGTTACTGACTGTCCATAACCAAGTGCATTGCCGATTGCAATGGCCGGCTCTCCTACCTTCAGATAATCGGAATTACCCAATGTAGCAATTCGAATCATTTTTTTGGTTGCAGAATCCAAATCCGTCAAACTAATGGCAATAACAGCCAGATCCATATCTTTATCGGTTCCTTTGACAGAAGCAGATGCAACCGAATCATCAATAAACTGAACCGTAAGCTCCTCGGAATCTTCCACTACATGGTTGTTGGTAGCAATTAAAAGCTCGGTGTCATTTTCCCCGACAATAATACCGGAACCGCCGCCTTCCGCTTCATAATCATAAAAATAGCCCCAAAAATCATCTTCCATCGTGTAAGTACCAAAGATTGATACAACACAGGGCATTACCCTGTCAACAACTTCTGTTACATCGGTCACGACCGTCGCTTTTGAAGCTGTGGCATCCGTCATATCAATTTCAGAGTCGGAATTCATTTCGTTGATATCGCTGATTTCACCGGTGCCATTTTCACTGTCGCCTGATTTCTTAAGAAAATCCTTATCGTCAGATGTATTTCCGCCAGCAGAATTTGTCTGCTGATCCCCTTCAGTTTGCTCAGACGAACCCGACAAACTTCCATCTTTCGTTGTTTCAATTTGAGCAACCGGCTCGCCGGCATTTGGCATAACTTCCTGCTTAAACACAACCAGAATGACGATTATAATCATTCCCGCAACCAGACCGAATAGCATACCGCATAATACGCTCATGCCCATTTTCTTAATCCGGCCATCTTCTGTTTTGTGATACACTTTCTCGTTTTCTTCCATATTGCTACTCCTAAAGCACTTACTATATACCGGTATGCCAATGCTTACTCTGTCATTCCGGTATATCGGCATATCCATCAGTATGCCATAGCTTACTCTACTGTAACAGATTTTGCCAGATTTCTGGGTTTATCCACATCGAGACCTTTTGCAACGGAAACATAATATCCCAAAAGCTGTAACGGCACGACAGCAAGGGATGCTGCAAAATGAGTATCTGTCTTTGGAATATAAACTGTGAAATCTACCGTATCCTCAATTTCATAATGTCCATAGCTGGTCAGTCCCATCAGATACGCACCACGACTCTTTACTTCTACCATATTGGATATCGTCTTTTCATACAAGTCGTCCTGTGTCAAAAGACCGATAACCAGGGTTCCGTTTTCAATTAAAGAAATCGTACCGTGCTTTAATTCACCGGCAGCATAAGCTTCGGAATGGATATAGCTGATTTCTTTTAATTTCAGACTTCCTTCCATGGAAACGGAATAGTCAATGCCTCTTCCGATAAAGAAAACATCCTTTGCCGATGCAAATTTAGCAGCAAACCACTGAATCCGCTCTTTATCCGCAATAATTTTCTCAATCTTATCAGGCAATGCCAAAATCTCTGTCACAAGCTCTGAAGCCTTTGCATCATCTAACTGTTTTTTATGCTGTCCAAATGCAATTGCTAACATATAGCAGGAAATCAGCTGTGTACTGTATGCCTTTGTCGTGGCAACCGCAATTTCCGGACCTGCCATGGTGTAATACACATAATCGGCTTCCCTTGCAATAGAAGAGCCTACAACATTGACAATTGCTAATGTCTTATTTCCCCTTGCTTTGGCTTCTCTTAATGCGGCTAGGGAATCAGCCGTTTCTCCGGACTGTGAAATAATAACAACCAAACCGTTGGGGGTAAGGATTGGATTACGATAACGGAATTCACTTGCCAGCTCCACACGCACAGGGATTTTAGCAAAATCTTCAAAAACATACTGAGCTGTCATGCCGACATGGTATGCCGAACCACATGCTACAATGTAAATCTGGTCGATTGCCTGAAGCACGTTTTCATCCATATCAATTGCTGATAAATCAATTTTTCCATCCTTTAACACAATATTGGCTGTATCGGTAATCGCCTTGGGCTGTTCATGGATTTCTTTCATCATGAAATGCTCATAACCGCCTTTTTCTGCGGATTCTGCATCCCAATGGATTTCCGTCAGAGGTTTCTCAATCTCATCACCATTGAGGTTGAAGAAATGAACTTCGCCATTGGAGAGTTTTGCCATTTCGAGATTGCCAATATAATAAACATTGCGCGTATATTTCAAAATAGCCGGAACATCGGATGCAACAAAAGAAGCATCTCCTTCTGTACCGATAATCATGGGGCTGTCCTTACGGGCTACCCAGATTTCTCCGGGATAATCCTGGAACATCAGACAGAGTGCATAGGAACCGCGCACACGTACCATGGTTTTTGCAATCGCATCAACCGGACCAATGTTGTATTTTTTATAGTAATAATCCACCAGCTTAACAACCACTTCCGTGTCGGTATCAGAATAGAACTGATAGCCATTCCGGAGTAGCTTTTCTTTTAATTCCTGATAATTTTCAATAATACCATTATGAACACCAACTACCTCTCCCTCTTCGGTGGGATGATTTTTTACAAAGGTGCCACTAACATGCGGATGCGCATTGATTTCCGACGGCTCTCCATGCGTCGCCCAGCGGGTATGACCGATACCACAACATCCTTTTAAAGCCTTTCCACCATCCGTTTTATCCGATAATGTAGCCAGTCTTCCTTTTGATTTTACCACTGAAATCGGATGATCCCCATCTCTTACAGCAAGACCGGCTGAATCATAGCCTCTGTATTCCAGCTTTGCCAACCCATCCAACAAAATAGGGGCTGCCTGCTCTTTTCCACAATATCCTACGATACCACACATATCTATTCTCCTTCCTGTTCGGGATTCTTTCCATATCCTTTAGTTGCATCTATATTTTTGATGCTCCGCTTTAATGATTTTCGCCTCCAGTAATCCGGATTAGATGTAAATTTATGAATCTGGTTTTCCGTTAGCTTATGATAATTCTTACCCAAACGGTAACCGATAAACTTTGCACCGCTTTGAATTATCAGGCGCGGAATACATGTCTTGTATCCATTATTCCATAAGTATGCCATCGTATCCCGTACCATGCGGATTCCTTCTCCCTCGGATTTGATTCCACCAAATACCTCAGGATGATCAGCCTGTGATACTCCTAAATCAAAATTACGGCGAAACTGTTGAGATGCCGTGTAATTATGAGAATGATATACGCAGGCATCCGCACAATATGCAATCATATAACCACTTTTCGCAGCCTTGGCCGCATATACCATATCCTCATTAAAAATTGCTCCGTTGATAAATCCATGAAGCTCATCAAACACCTTGCGGTTATACGCTGCACAGACATCGGAACAAAAATAAGTCTTAATCCCCAATTGGGGCAAATCTTTTTCCCCTTTTATTCGGGAATTTTCCGGATAATTAAACGCTCTTGTATAGCATTCAACCGGGTTGCAATCCGCCTTAGGCAGCTGTTTTGCATAAGAAACAACTGCTTCGTTTGCAAGAAGCGGCTTTAAGAGATTTTCGATCAGTCGTTCATCTTTGGGAACCGCATCCTGAGTCATCATCACAAAATAGTCTGCCTTTGAATGAGTCACTCCACGGTTTCTGGTTTCTCCATGATCATATTCCAGCTTTGACAAATGATATACCTTGCAATTGTCATAGCGCTGCAAAAAATTGGTTCCATAAATAAACTGGTCGAAATAGTATTCCTCGGTATTCATCAGAATAATCCGTCCCGGTTTCATCGTCTGCTTATTTAACAAATCCAATACTTCCAAAAAATCTTTTTTGGGTTTGTATGTTGGAATAATAACATCTACTGAAAACATCTTATGCTGTCCCTCTTCTGCCAATTCAAATTTCGCCCATATAAGCTAAGGTTTTCATTACTCATATCATAATATTATACACTAAGAAAAACAGAGAAGTCCATAAAATCATTTGCTTTTTATTATTATTTTAGGAATATGTCGATAACACAAAAAGGAGCTGTTCACAGCTCCTTTTTAACAAATAGAACAAATATATTACTTTCCTGTATCTGAATGAATCTTAGCGCTGTAATTCTGCACTTCTGATGAAGGAACATATCCTGTCTCACCAAATAAGAATTCATGTAATAACGTTACATTGGTACTTAAATCACTGGGGATAACACAATCACCCTTACCTCCGA
Organism: Lachnospiraceae bacterium; assembly: GCA_016297945.1. Lineage (GTDB taxonomy): Bacteria > Bacillota > Clostridia > Lachnospirales > Lachnospiraceae > UBA2882. The sequence goes on from JAEDFR010000053.1 coordinate 8,625, forward strand.
CGACACCTGTTGCACGATACTGTTCATTCGGGAAACCGGTCGTATCCACGATCTTGTAAGATCCGATATCTGACAAAAGAGATAAAATTTCATTTAAGGTCAGACTTGTAGCCGTTGAAGGGAATACATCGTTGGCAATATCATTTAAGGTTGCAGGATTTTTCAAAGCAACGGACTGTGCTTTATCAGCTAATGCCTGTATAACCTCACGCTGTCTTTCCGCACGCTTATAGTCATCGCCGGCCGTATAACGGATACGGCAGTAAGAAACCGCCTGAATACCATCCAGATTGACCATACCTGTCTGATTCAGTTTTTTGTATTTTTTTCCCAGCGACTGGGATGTTTCAACCTGATAATTGTTTAAGTGCGTAATCTCTGACGAATCTACATCAATTTCAATACCGCCAAGAGCATCGACCGTATCGGCAACAGCACCCCATCCTACTGTAACATAATCTGTGATATTTAAGTCAAAGTTCATATTCAACATATTGATAGCCTGTTTGGGTCCACCATATGCATAAGCAGAGTTTGCCTTGTTATAGGTATCATTTCCCAAATTCAGATAGGTATCACGATAAACAGATGCAAGACGGATTTCCTTTGTTTCTTCGTTGATGGATGCAATAATAATGGTATCGGATCTGACACCCTTACCTAAATTGTTGTTTCGGGCATCCACACCAAATAAAGCAATATTACGATAGCCTTGCATATCATCACTGATATTATTAAATTTTACATCTTCTTCGGAGATAAGAAATTCTTCCAGCATTTCTTCGGAATTCACAGTTTCATTGGTCTGAATTTCATCTTCATCAATATAATCTTTATGGATGACATCGAGCTTGGTAATAAAGAACAATGCGATAATCAAAATGAATACTACAAAAAACTCAATACCCAGAATAATCCATTTTTTACGCTGGCGCCTTTTTAATTCTGCTTTGCTGACACGTCTTCGTCCGTTTCTGTTAGTGGAACCTCCTCTGTTTGTTGATCCGGTTCTGCCCGTTCTGTTAGAAGAGCCTGTATTTCTCGAACTTCTCTCTGTTGCCATTATTACTTACACTTTAATCCTTTCCTTTGCTGCATATTGCTACCGTATGCATGGATTATCCTAACCCTCTTGCCATTACAAAAAAACTTTCTAATATGCATTTTTGTTAATAAAACCCTTAAAAATTGTCAAAAACATAATTTTAATATCCAGTCCCATTGTCCAGTTTTCAATGTAATATAAATCACATTCAATACGACCTTTAATGGAACTGTCACCGCGATATCCGCTAATCTGTGCCCATCCCGTGATCCCGGGACGAACCTGATGTTTAATCATATAACGTGGAATTTCTTCTTTATATTGCTCCACAAAATACGGTCTTTCCGGACGTGGTCCCACAATGCTCATATCGCCCTTTAATACATTGAAAAACTGCGGTAATTCATCAATGCTGGTATGGCGGATAAACTTTCCTACCTTTGTCACACGCGGATCATCTCTGGTCGTCCATGCTTTCTGTTCGTCCGAAGGATCCTGCATTTTCATACTGCGGAATTTGTACATCTGGAATTTCTGATTGTGCAGGCCAACGCGCTCCTGCTTAAAAATAATCGGTCCCTTACTGGTGCACTTTATCAGAATAGCCGTAATCAATAAAATAGGCGAAAACAAAATAATAGCAAAAATTGAGCCTATAATATCCACAATCCGTTTTGATATCGCATTCAGTGTATTTGTCAAAGGCACATGACGAATATTGATTACCGGAAGTCCGTTTAAATCTTCTGTATAGGGTTTACTGGGAATAACACTGTTATAATCCGGAATAAACTTGGTGTGAACACCGGATTTTTCGCACATACCCACAATCTCTTCCAGATATTCATAATCTTTCAAAGAAAGAGTAATCGCAATTTCATCTAACTTACTCTCCGGCAAAATAATCTCCAGATTACCAATTGTCCCAAGCACCTTAACATTTTTATATGTGGTGCCTCGCGGAATATGATCATCCAAAATTCCACGAACAACATATCCCCACTGTGGATTTTGTATAATTCGATCAATATACTGCTCTGCCGCTCTGGAATATCCGACTAACAGAATATACTTGATATTATAGCCTTTTTTTCGAAAAGTCCGTAAAATCTTGCGAATTAAAATCCTGGTACCAGCCTGTCCGATGATATTAAATACGTAAAAGATAAAAATCATCGAACGAGAAATATGATTCTGCCCAATGATATACAAAATACCAATAAACAGAATCAATCCCACAGTATTAGATTTTATGACATTGGAAATATCCCGCTGCGTACTCGAATATCTTTTGGAAGTATATAAGCTAAATAAATAGTTTAAAATCAAATATCCGGGAACAATAAAAATCAGTGCCGAAAAATAAATCTTTGCACTTAAAACACCGGTAAATTCCGCATCATTATTAAAATCTGTCTTAAAACGTACATACCATGCCAACGCATAAGTTGCAACAATTACAATTGCATCCAAGACGACATGGAGTCTATTAAAATACTTTTGATTGTCTTTAATCAAAGGATATCACCTATTTTCATATACAACCGATATTGTACCTTATTTTGGCAAAAAGGGCAACTGTTTTATAATAAATGCGTAACGCAAATTTAACATTTTTGTAACATTTAAAAGAATCTTAAACTTTTTAGCCACAAAATCTTCTAATCATGTTCCACCAAAGTTGCAATTGGATTGCAAAATAGTGTTTCAGATACTTAAGCTGAAACGCAACCCTTTGCTCCCTGTCTTTTTTTGAAAAGCTCAGACGAAATCCTTTTAACAGACCCTTTGCATATACTTTGCCATATCCTTTTTTTACAAAGAATAGAAGCTTAATCAAAAAACCCGCAAGCAAAAAGGGAAGATTTAACAGCAATTGCACAAGTGGCATATTTTTAAATACCAGGTAAATACTATTTTTTGCAGATAAATCTATTTTAAACGCATTATATCTGGAACCGGAAAATCCGCTGCCGGCATGTAAAACAACCGCATTATGACAGAAATAGTTGCGATAACCATATATTTTCGCCCGATATCCGATATCGATGTCTTCCAAATAAGCAAAATGATTTTCATCAAATTTGCCAATTCTATCAAAAACTTCCATCCGATAAATGGCAGCTCCACCGCAGGAAGCAAAAATTTCGGCATCTTTTTCATAATATGTCCGCGCTTTTCCCTTACCAAGGCCAAAAGCCCAGCCCAAAGCACAATATAAATCACCGCAGTCATCAATAACATCCGGATTTTGTAAAGAAAGCATCTTAGCCGAAGCCGAAAAAGCCTTGGGATGCCCATCCATAAAATGCTCCAAATTCACAACAAAATCCTTTGTTACTTCCGTATCATTATTTAAAAGAAGTACATACTCCGTCTTGCAGGCATCAATACCGGCATTTACCGCACCGCAAAAGCCTGTATTTTGGGTAAAAGCAATTACTTTTGCAATCCCCTGTGCTTCATATTCGCGGCAAAGTCTTTCGCTTCCGTCTGTCGAACCGTTATCAACCAGCAGAATTTCAAAATCGCCGCATTCTTTAGCAACAAGCAACTTTTCTATGCAGTTTTTTAAATATTTAATCCCATTATAATTCGGAATCACAATCGTTGTTTTTATCATATTTCTTTAACCATCTTTGGATCATACACAAGCTTCATACCTTTACGCAAAGCTTCACTTAAATCCACATCTAAATCCGGACGCACTTTGAGCGACCGTTCATCATAAGCTGTCACATCCATATATAAATCTGCCCGGTGCATATAGCCACTGCTATAAAATCGCAGTCCGTCAAACAGATGGTCGGGACTGGCAATCACAATACCATCTTTTACCACACGACCGCAAACAGCAGCAATATCTTGTCTGACCGCAAATATATCCGGCACATAAGTCGTTTTATAAAATCCCAGATGCTCACTATCCGTAACCTCAACCTGATCTGCCATGCCTTTTTTGGTATAATAGTCTTTTAAAGCTTCTCTTCCGGCATCATAAGCATAACGCTTACTGTCCGTATTTATCGCAGTCGATTCTTCATGACAGCGCCAGTGGTACAAAATAGAAGGAGCATGAAGGATTTGTCGCTTTCCTGCTTTATCTGTTTTCTCTTTGCGTTCCGCGTCACTTAGCAAATCTGTTATATCTATGATATTTTCAGTTAGCAATGCTAACCGCAGTACCAGATCATAATCCTGCGCTCCATCATATTTTGGCCGCAGCTTCAAGGCTTTCATCACATCTGCCCTGACCATCAGAAAATGGCAGATGTAGTTATTGGATAAAAGCAAATCCAAATTGAAATCCGGTTTAAAGTATGGCTCATAAAATCTTGTGCCGTCGGTATCACACTTATCCTCATCGGAATAAACAGAAATCACATTTTTCACATCGTCCACATCCGGTGCCTGAAGTCTTTCGACCATCTTTTCCAATGCATCCAATGTCAGCAAATCGTCATGATCCAGCAGTGCAATATAATCACCGCACGCTTCATCAATTGCAGCATTCGTATTCTCAGAAATGCCTTTGTTTTCATCCAGATGCTTATACTTTATCAGACCGGAAATGGCGGCATTTTGTTTCACTTCATCAACAATTTTTTCAACTGCATCGGATTTGCTTGCATCTGCGATGACCAACTCCCAATTGGGATAGGTCTGTCGAATCACGCAGTCTAAAAGTTCACGTAAAAACTTTTCTTTTGTTTCATAGGTTGGAACAACGATGCTGATTAGCGGTTTGTAACCGACATACTCATTGGCTAAATTTTCTTTCGCATTTTCTTTCCTATTCTCTTTATTATTCTCTCCGAATTTACCTCTCTCATTTACAATATCGTTCTCTGTATTTCTAACACCACTTACGCTACTCCACTCACGGCAGCCCATATATGCTAAAGCCTTCTTTGTCAAAGCATCCGTATGCTTATGATCCACTCGCTCAATTGCCGCATAATATGCCGCTTTTATTCCATTTCGTTTTGCATAACGGATTGTTTTTGCAATCGGTGCTTTAATCTTTTTCCATATCTTTGACCACAAGCCAATCAACAAATAAAACAGCAGAACATAACCGATTAAATATAAAGAATAATAGTACATAAACAGCCGCGACGGTGCCGTAAGCATAATCAGAGGAACCTTAATTAACGGAAGTGACAGGATAAAAAACTGTTTCCATTTTTTCCGTAACAAAAAGTAAGCCCAGCTAACCAGTAATATCACAATCGGAAGGAATGGTCCGTAAACCAAAGAATAGCCGATTTTCTTTTGCTCATAATCAGATGAATTTCTCCAGTCCATTAAACAGATGGTACGATTTCTCAATGTTTCATTTAACGGCTTTGTCAGGGGATATGTCCTAAAAGTTTCGTAATTGGGCACACCTTCTTTAGAAAATAACTCCGTAGTATTTTCCAAAAGATCCACAGACTGCATAAAGCACGTGAAACGTTCCTGCAAAAAGACAGTGGGATATTTCAAAATCAAACGATAATAAGCACTCTTAAACTGCGCATATTCATCATCCGTATAATCCGTTCTCTGAAAGTCAGGGTTTCCCCAGAAGAGACTGATTCCGCTTTTATTTTCCTTTGCTCCCTGAACAGCAACATCTACATTAATAACCTCATCAATGGCAGCCAGTTCTTCCTGACACGAATCGGAAGCATCCGCTGCCTCAACCAAAGGAACCAAAGGTAAAACAACACTTGTCAGATTATATTGATTTCCACTGGTCAATTTATCTCCGACTGTCTGTGGAACCAGTAACACCAAAGATAAAATCAAATATCCGCAAATCGTTTGAACCAGTTTTTTCCTGCTCCAATTTTTTGCAAACAAAATCCACAACAACAATGGGAAAAAGAGCAGATAATAAATGGCTTCCGTACGCCATACTGTGACAATGGCAGCTAACACGATGCAGACAAATAAGATATCTTTCTTTTTTTCCATCTGTGTATAGCAACTCATGTCATGATCCGACTTCTCACTTTTTTCAGCCAAAATTACCAGCAATACCAGCTCCAGGAATGCATAAATGCTCATACGCATCGGATAGAGATTGGAATCAAGTACAGGAAAGAAAAGAAACGGAATAAAACTAAGCAGTCCCCATTTTCCAAATCTTTTTTCAAACCACGTGATAACAAATCCTGCTGCCAAAGAGACAACCGCACATTGTACGATAATCACTCCTGCCGGAAAAGGCAACAGCATCAGCGAAAAGACATAAAAAATACTCGTTAGATAATTCTGCCAGAAAACCGGAATGAGATTTACGGCACTGTTTAAAATCCCGAATTCATCCATCCGCCAGATACCGGGCCATACCAAAAACAGCACAATCAAATTAATCCCAAAATAAATCAGTGAATTTCTGACAAATCTCCGGTCTGCTTTTTTAACATAGAAAAAAGCTCTCTGCCACAGCGCAATCAATACAAGCAGAAAAACAGCCTTGGCCCCAAAGGTCATTGCTGTTTTAATGGTCTGTGTCAAATTGCTAAAGTCCCATGTCACATAATGAAAAATAAATCGGTCCGTAAAAAAAGATAACAACCAGTGAACGATGGCAATTGCAAGACACACTTTATTCAATTGGAAATATTTCTTTTCATTAT
>JAEDFR010000007.1 GCA_016297945.1 Lachnospiraceae bacterium
AATAACCCTCCTTACTGGACATTTACTTTGTCCAGTAAAGAGGGTACATATCAAAGTATAATCCTTCATCAAAAGCCTCTTTTATATTTTTAGAAGTAGTAAATTAGACGATTTCTTTATTCTGCATTTTCGTCAACCCACCAATATTATTCTTCATTCCCCTTCAAAATAGGTGAAATCCGTTTATAAATAATAAATGTGATAACTACACTGATCATACCCTTTATAAAAGTAAAAGGTGCATTAAATACGATCAGACATTGCAGAATGTTTTTCACCCCGCTAAAAATCAGCTGATAAGCTGCGAGGATGGCATCCTGCGGCATAAAATTGTAGTAAATGGGATATACCAGAAAATAGTTGAAAATAATACTGAATATACCCATAACAAAAGCACCTAAAACAGAACCAATCAAGGCTCCCTTTCTGGACTTTTTAAACCGATACACACCTCCGGAAACCAGTACAAAGGAAGCTCCCAATAAGAAATTGCTAAGTTCGCCAACGCCACCGGTTGTTGTAATCATCAGATGAATCACATTTTTTACCAGACAAATGACAACTCCGGCAACAGGACCGTATGCAAAAGCACCAATCAATGCAGGAAGTTCCGATAAATCCATCTTAATAAAGCTTGGCATAAACGGAACGGAAAAATCCAAAAACATCAAAACATATGCAATTGCCGAAAGCATGGCTGTTCCGGTCAGTTTGCGGACACTAATTCTTTTTGTCGTTTTCTTGTTTACAGTTACTTGTGTTGTGTTTTCACTCATGATTGAGTTCTCCTTTCAAATAATGCATAAGCATTTGTTTCAAGGACACTTCTTCTGTTTTGTGTATTTGTCGCAAAAAAATCCCCGATGCATCACATCGGGGATATCATAATCTGCAAAAGTACACATAAAAGTCAAACCGCATCATCGGTTCTTTCGACTTTCTTCTCTCATCCAGACTATACTGTCGGCTCCGGAATCACACCGGATCATGCGAAAAATGCTCGCGGGCTTTACCGCCGGTAGGGAATTTAACCCAACCCCGAAGAATTGTTCTTTTCAATTGGTGATTATAAACCATTCTATCTAACTCGTCAACCATATTCAAAAATTTCAAAAAATCAAATTAAAAAACAAAGAATACACTAAAGTGAAAAATCTTCTACCAGAAGTGTCTGCAATTCCTCTGTCGTAGGATTTGGCACTTTAATCATGCGCGTTGCCTGATTCAGAATGGCACTTTCCAATAAATTGCGAATTTCTCTGGCATTCGCATAATTCTCTGGCTTGTTTGACAACACCTTTGTAAAATATTGATCTAATTCATAAAGCGTTTCATCCGGCAGAATGTAGTCCTGCGCTTGACACATTTTTTGAATGATTTGAAGATGCTCTTCCTTTGTATAATCTTCAAAGTAAATAAATTTATTAAAACGAGATTTCAATCCGGGATTGGAATTCAAAAATGCTTCCATTAAATCCGGATAGCCTGCCACAATAACAATCAACTCATCCCTATGATCTTCCATCGCTTTCAAAATGGTATCGATTGCTTCCTGTCCAAAATCATTATCACCACGATTGACCAGAGTATAAGCTTCATCTATAAATAGAATACCTCCAAGGGCCTCTTTGATAACTTTTTTTACCTGAATAGCAGTCTGCCCCACATATCCTTTAACCAGTCCGGAGCGATCCACCTCAACCAGAGTACCCTTTCCCAAAACACCAAGATCTTTGTATATTCCAGCCAAAATACGCGCAACCGTTGTTTTTCCCGTCCCGGGATTTCCACTAAAAACCATATGCTTGGATATCTCAGAATTCTGAAGTCCTCGTTCCTTTCGAAGTTTCTGAATACGAAGAAGACTAATCAAGGCATCAACTTCTGCTTTTACACCGGCAAGACCGACCATGTCATGAAATTCATTTAGCTTATCCTCCAGCGAAGTTTCATCATCATCTTTTCGTTTTGCACATTTTACTTTTGTATCTTTTGCTTCTTCCTGATACATTGAAGAATCATATTCTTTCAACTCAGTGTCACTTTCTTTCTTCGTTGCAATCCCCGTATTCTCATCTTCCTGTTTTTTCTGTTTCAGAAGTTCCAATTCCGGTATAGGATACAACTTCTCCTTGGAATTATGACCAACATCAAACTCTTTAAAATAACTTTCCAACGAAGAAATATAAAAAGTATAGGCCTTCGCCGCTTTTTCAAAAACTTCATTTTTATGAAGCGCAATAAACATTTGACCAAACAGTTTCATGGTGTCAAAAAGAATTTGTGCACATTGGTTTCTAAAAGGACATATGCGTTGATTTTCCCTATCAATCAGAACAGCAAGTTGAAACACCTTGGGCACGTCCATGCAATATCCAAACGGAATATGTTCTCGATTTTTTAAAACTTTTAAATCATTTGTAACGGACTCCACCTGCAACATTTTACGGATAAAGATAACCTCTTCCGTTTCAATTAATTGATCGGAATCTGCTAGATATACAGAAAATTTCAGTAATTCATATCGAAAATTCTGCTTGGTATTATGTATTCCTACCTTCTGACAGAAAGCCCGCTGCTTTTCCATATAAGCACATACGTCATCACATAAGTGCAATCTTTTTACAAAATCCTGCTGTTCCATGCTATTCCTCTTATGAAAATCTCATCGTTAACTGAATTCTCTTCTTGGCAAGATCGACACTGAGCACTTCTACTTCCACAATGTCACCTACGCTGACTACTTCTAACGGATGCTTGATATAGCGATCCGTAATCTTGGAAATATGTACCAGACCATCCTGATGCACACCGATATCCACAAAGATGCCAAAATCAATGACATTGCGGACAGTTCCTTTTAACCGCATACCGGGTTTTAAATCTTCCATATTCATAACATCACTACGCAAAATAGGAGCCGGCATATCGGCACGTGGATCGCGGGAAGGCTTTTCCAATTCTTTCGCAATATCCATAAGTGTCATCTCACCGACGCCGAGTTCTTCAACCAATGCCTTCATTTCTTTGCTTCCGGCCTTAGGAAGGGAAAGCTTTGCATGTCCGACATCGGAAAGTGTCTGACCTGTTTTTTCCAGTAATGCTTTTGCCGCATCATAAGCCTCCGGATGAACACTGGTTGCATCCAAGGGGTTTTTACCGTCCCGGATGCGCAAAAAGCCTGCACATTGTTCATATGCCTTAGGACCAAGCTTGGCAACCTTTAACAATTCTTTTCTCTCTTGAAACGCGCCATTGGTTTCCCTATAAACAACAATGTTTTTGGCAATGACTTTGGTAATACCTGAAATATAGGAAAGCAGCGGTACGGAAGCCGTATTGAGATCAACTCCCACGCTGTTTACGCAGTCTTCAACCACACCGCCCAATGCTTCATCCAGTTTTTTCTGATTCATGTCATGCTGATACTGTCCGACACCAATCGATTTCGGATCAATCTTAACCAGCTCTGCAAGCGGATCCTGTAGTCTTCTGGCAATGGATGCAGCACTTCTTTGTCCCACATCAAAATTCGGAAACTCTTCCGTCGCAAGCTTGGAAGCAGAATATACACTGGCTCCTGCCTCATTTACAATCACATAAGAAACCGGAAGTCCGCTTTCTTTGATAAAATCCACAATAACCTGTTCCGATTCTCTGGACGCCGTTCCATTTCCGACAGAAATGAGAGAAACATGATATTTTTGAATCAGTTTCTTAAGCTCTGTCTTGGCTTCGGCTACTTTATTCTGCGGTGCAGTCGGGAAAATCACTTTGGTATCCAAAACTTTTCCCGTCTCATCCACAACAGCCAGCTTGCAACCGGTTCGAAATGCAGGGTCCCATCCCAAAACAACCTTTCCGGCAATCGGGGGTTGCATCAAAAGTTGCTTTAAATTTTTACCAAATACGGCAATAGCACCCTCTTCTGCCTTTTCCGTCAGCATAGTGCGGATTTCTCTCTCAATGGATGGTGCAATCAGTCTTTCATAACTGTCTTTTACAACATCCTTTAAAATATCATTGGTATATTTGTTGTCTCTTACAATCACTTCATGTTCCAGATAAGAAAGAATCTTTTCGACCGGTGTTTCTATTTTGACCGTCAGAATCTTTTCAGCTTCTCCACGGTTTAAAGCCAGAATGCGGTGTCCGGCAATCTTTTTGACAGTTTCCGAAAAATGATAGTACATTTCATAAACACTTTGCGCTTCCTCATCCTTTGCTTCCGAAACAATATTTCCCTCTTTTTCCGTCAAGAAACGAATACGGGTACGATAATCCGCTTCATCCGAAATTGCTTCGGCCAAAATATCTTTTGCTCCTGCAATGGCGTCTTCAACCGTTTCCACACCCTTTTCCGAATCTATGTAAGCCTCTGCTTCCTTTTCTACCGGCTTATTTGTCATCTGCAGATAAATAATATTTGCTAACGGTTCCAGGCCTTTCTCTTTCGCAACCGATGCACGGGTTTTCCGTTTGGGTTTATACGGCCTGTATAAATCTTCCACGGCAACCATGGTCTGAGCCGCCACAATTTTTGCTTTTAATTCTTCGGTCAGTTTTCCCTGTTCTTCGATACTCGCAAGTACCGTTTCTTTCCGTTCTTCCAATCCGCGCAGATACGTCAGACGTTCATGCAGATTACGGAGCACCTCATCGTTCAGCGCACCGGTCACTTCTTTTCGATAACGGGAAATAAACGGAATGGTGTTTCCCTCGTCAATCAATTGAACGGCGGCATCCACCTGCCATTTTTGTACCTTTAACTCTTCACTTAAAACCTGATTAATATCCATTGTCTTTCTCTCTCTGTAGGTTATTTTTCACTCCCCATTTTTTGTTTGTTTTTTGGTGCTTTGCTATTCTACTCACAGACTGTATGACAACGTCAGCACTTAATGAGCAATTTATTGCGAATTTAGTACTGCTACGTTGTCATCCAAGTGAGAACGCGTCTGTGATAGAATAGCAAACACCATTAGAACAAAAAATGGGGAGTATGTTCGTTTATTTTGCTTCTGCTAACAGATAAACCAAAGGTGAATTCCAGTATACGGTAATTTCATTACAAGAATAGCTTTGTGAATTATCCACATAGCAGAGTGCCTGCGGTTTGCCTTTTAATACTGCTGCCGCATAAGGATCTTCCAATCCGGCATTCGGACCGCCGACCAGCATGCCCTTTAATGTTGTTCCAAGCACCTGACTGGGTCTGTGATGTGTTCCTTCGGGAGACAGAGTTCCGTATCCTGTCAGGAAGCAGTAACTGTTGCCGTTATTGCCAAGCAGATAGTCTAACTGTGCTTCTGTCTCTGTCGAATAGTCTTTTCCGGACACTTCTGCATACAGAGAAAGCATCATGCCGTTATCTGCAGCTAAAATATTACTGCCCCAGACATAGTCCTTAAAAATAGAACAACCATAGGTGTCTTTGCCAATATTTTTAACAATCTGTGCCGCACCGTCATCCATTTTTGTCATAACATTTTTTGCAAAAGAATCATTTGTATAGTCGCTTGTCAAATATGCATATGTAGCATAATAACCAACATCTGCCCAGCCAAGACCATATTTTACTTTTTCCAAATCGATATCAGAAGCAGCTGTTTCGTATGCCGGATCACCGGTTGCTTTAAATAATTCTGCATATGCCCAGAACCGTTCGTCTGCATCAAAGTTATCCGGATACTCACCTGTCACAATCTCTTCCGGATTGGTAAAAGTCTGATTGTCATTTTTATCAAGATAAGCTGCCGCTTTTTTTACATCATCCGGGCGATAGCCAATCTGATTAATCTGAATATCCGGTGTTTCCACTGCTGCCTCAAGTTTGATTCTTCCGCTTTCATCAATACACTGAAAATCAAAATTATCAAATACAATCGTATGCTCACCGGGATCATTGCCCTCAATATAACCCATGTTCATGCAAAGTCTGGGAGCGGGATCACTTCCTTCTTCCATCGTAAATTTGATATCAAAGTGTTGTGTTTCGGGAGTTAAAACCAGATACTCCCCATTGTATGCATGATAATCGCCGCCATTAATCTGCGAACGATACTGAATGGTTCTCTCTACTGTTGAAGAAGCATCAAACTGGATTTCATATTCACATCCGCTTTCCAAAGTAAATCCGTCATAATAAATCTGAACGCCATGCTCTTCTTTTCCGACACCGGTAATGTTTACAGACAACTCTTCATTTTCATAAGACATGGAAGCGGTGCCGGCATACTGACACACAAAAATAGTGCCAACCATTTCTTTTTCATAACCCTTTTCTCCTTCCAATCATTTGCAAAACCCTTATTTTGTTCTATGATACCTACGGATTGCTCCGCACTCTGTGGTCTCATTATATTAGAAATTGGCTCTTTATTCAATCAGCATTTCGTGTTAAAATGAAATTTAACAATACGGAGGTTTCCTATGGACTATTACTCAGAACAGTCACAAAACACACCCCCGGGAAAGGTCATTATAGTACCAAATCTATTTCTGGTTTTTTCCGTGATTTGTGCAATTCTTTCCTGTACGTGTGGTTGTTTTATATTATCTTCCATCTTTTTTGGATCGCTATCCATACTTTTTGCCATCTTATCAAAGGGGCATAAAAAACAAATGATTCCTGCTGCCAAAAGTTGTGTTATCCTTTCGGCACTTGCCATGGGATTTTCAACCGTGACCACAACGGTATCTGTTTATCAGGTATTTAATGATTCCGAGATGTATCAGGAATTTAGTACACAATACGAAAGTCTGACAGGCGTTTCTTTTGAAGAAGAACTCGACGCATTAAAAGAATTATATGGTATTAACTTTTAATATTATGATACCAGGGTCAAAAGGTCATACTTTTCATGCTCGCATGAAAAAGTATGACTTTGAGACCCGCAAAACATGAGAAAGTAGCCCGATTAGGGCGGATTTCGAATGTTTTAGGATTGCGAGAGCACAAAGTGCGTAGCAATCCGTTGGTATCATGGGGTCAAAAAACACAAATGTAACTCAATGATTTATTGACACAAAGGAGGTATCCGGTATGAATATGGGAATTCAGGGTTCTTTTTCCCCGTACAGTGCATATAGCAGCTATGGTTCTTTCGCCGTTTCCGGTCAGGATGATTCCAAACCGATTTTAAATCCGGGAGAATCAACCGAGAAAAAGCCGGGTTCAAAGTCTTCACCCGCAGAATGCGAAACATGCAAAAACAGAAAATATCAGGATGGATCCGATGAGATGGTTTCTTTTAAATCGCCCTCTCATATTTCTCCGGGTGCATCTGCTGCCGCAGTTATGGGGCATGAACAGGAACATGTTTCCAACGCCTACAAAAAAGCTGCCACGAACAATGGCAAAGTTTTGCAGGCAAGTGTATCACTAAAAACCGCAGTCTGTCCCGAATGTGGACGAAGCTATGTTGCAGGTGGCGAAACCCGTACGCAGATTAAATATTACAACGAAGAAAATCCTTATCAGAAAGATTTAAAATTACAAGATTCGACCAAATATAAAGGCATGAATATCAATCAGGCCGGCTAAAGAAAGGTTTTGAATATTTTATGAAACTGAATACATCGGAAATAAAGGCAACTGCCAGAGGTTGTCTTGCAGGCAGATATGCAACCATTGTCATTGCTTATATGCTTGCCCGCTTTTTTACAAATCTTCCTACGCTGCTAATCTCTTATATGCCGGTTAGCAACACAATGATCCGTGATTTAATTGATATATCCGTAGGTTTGATTATTGCATTTATCATGACCGTTTTTATTGTCGGTCAAAACCGTATTTGTCTAAAATATGCGCGTTCCAAAGACCCGCTTATGGTCAATGAAATGTGGTATGGTTTTAAAAATCTGGCAGATCAGACCATTATTGCATATTTCCTTATTATGATAAGGATGCTCATACCCAGTATTCCTTTTATTACCTGTATGTTTTTCTTATCCAGGGATCTCGCCAACGTTTTCTGGATGGCAGCATCCATAATAACCGGAATTCTGATGTTCATCCTGATTACTGTGATTTATCTGGATTATACATTGGTTTTCTTTTTAATCATTGACTATCCTGATGAGAATCCTTCCAAATTGCTTAAAAAGAGCAAAGCACTTATGAAAGGGAACCGTCTGAAATATTTATATCTTCAGGCAAGCTTTTTAGGCATGTACTTGTTAGGCTTTTTATCATTCGGTGTCGGTATGTTGTGGGTAAATCCATATGTTAAAATGGCCGTGACCAAGTTTTATTTATTGTTGATTGGGGAGAAAAACGAGACAGAGCAGCTGCTCGAAGGAAAGTTAGAGGATCCTAATTATTTTAAAGAAGTTTATTAATATAAAAATCGCTTAACCGTAAGGTATAAGCGATTTTTATTATTTAAGATTGATTCTCTTCTGTCGCTTTCGTCGCATTCCATTTCAGATAACCATTAATGAAAATATCAATGGCACCGTCTAAAACGGCTCCTGTATTGGAAGTTTCCACATCGGTACGCAAATCCTTAACCATGTTGTAAGGCTGCAATACATAAGAACGAATCTGATTTCCCCATCCGATATCTTTTACTTCACCACGAATATCCGAAAGCTTTTCCGCATTGGCCTCTTTTTGCAGCATCAGCAATTTTGCCTTTAACATCTGCATAGCCTTATCCTTGTTTTGGAACTGGCTTCGCTCATTCTGACACTGTACCACAATGCCGGTAGGCAGATGTGTAATACGGATTGCCGAAGAGGTCTTGTTGATATGCTGACCACCGGCGCCGGAGCTTCGATAGGTATCAATACGCAAATCATCATCATTGATATCTAAATCAATATCTTCTTCGATTTCCGGCATAACATCCAACGATACAAAGGATGTCTGACGTTTTCCCTGTGCATTGAAAGGCGATATACGAACCAGACGATGAACACCTTTTTCCGATTTCAGATAACCATATGCATTGAGGCCGTTTACCTGAAAGGTGACCGATTTAATACCGGCTTCATCTCCATCCAGATAATCTAAAACTTCAATATCATATCCCTTTTTTTCAGCCCAGCGGGTATACATACGATATAACATGGAAGCCCAGTCACAGCTTTCTGTTCCGCCGGCTCCCGCATTCAATTTCAAAATGGCATTGTTGCCGTCATATTCTTCAGATAATAAGGTCTTAATCCGGATGCCGTCTAAAGTGGAAACGAACTGCTCATATTCTTCCTTTGCTTCTGTCGCAAGTTCCGCATCATCTTCTTCGTTTCCCATCTCAATCAAGGTCATAATGTCTTCATATTGGGAATAGAGATGATGATAGGTTTCAACATCATCCTTCAGACTTTTGGATTCCTTAGACAATCTCTGTGCTTTTTCCGCGTCCAGCCAGAAATCAGGCATCTCCATTAAGCGGTCCAATTCTTCTATTCTTTTTGTCTTATTGTCTAAATCAAGCGATTCTTTTACTTCAGCCAATTGTGTTTCATAAGCCTGAAGATCCAGTTTTAACTGATCTAATTCGACCACTTATTTCACCACCTTATTTTCTGCCACAGCAGTTTTTATATTTTTTGCCGCTTCCGCAAGGGCAGGGATCATTGGGATAGATTTTTTGTTCCGCACGTTTCATAGGACCGGAAGAAGCGCCTTCATCTTTATTGGTTCCCGTAACCTGTGCAACCTGTTCTCTTTCCACTTTCTGTTCCACTTTAACGGAGAAGATCAGGCGAACCGTATCCTCCTTGATGTTGGCAATCATTTCGTCAAACATATCATAAGCGCTCATCTTGTATTCAACAACCGGATCCTTCTGACCGTAAGAAGCCAGTCCGATACCCTGACGAAGCTGTTCCATATCATCGATATGAGTCATCCATTTACGGTCAATTACCTTTAACAGAATCACTCTTTCCACTTCACGAATGGCTTCCGCATTGGGGAACTCTGCTTCTTTATCTTCGTATAATTTCACTGCTTCTTCTTTTAACGCATGCAGAAACTCTTTCTTTTTCATACCCTGAACCATATCCGGGGTATATTTCTTGATGGGAACGATGCGTCCAAGCACCTGCATCAGCTCTGCCAAATCCCATTCATCAGAGGATATGTCATCGCCAATACACATATTGACTGCACCTTCTACAACATCGGTAATCATCTTGTAGATAACCTCACGCATACTTTCACCATCCAGTACGCGACGACGCTCTGCATAAATGATTTCTCTCTGTTCATTCATAACCTGATCATAATCTAACAGGTTTTTACGAATTCCATAGTTGTTGCTCTCTATTTTTTTCTGCGCATTTTCGATGGCCTTTGAAAGCATCTTGTGCTCAATCTGCTGACCTTCCGGAATTCCCAACGCATTGAACATATCAATCATACGCTCGGAACCAAACAGGCGCATTAGATCATCTTCCAGGGAAATATAGAATCTGGAAACACCCGGATCTCCCTGACGACCGGAACGACCACGCAACTGATTATCAATTCGACGTGATTCATGACGCTCCGTACCGATAATACGAAGACCTCCGGCAGCTTTGCTTTCCTCATCCAGCTTAATATCGGTACCACGACCTGCCATATTGGTCGCAATGGTAACATGACCATGAATACCGGCATCGGCAACAATTTCTGCTTCCATTTCGTGGAATTTGGCATTTAAGATTTTGTGAGGAATACCATTTTTCTTTAACATTCGTCCCAATTCCTCGGATGCATCAATATTGATGGTACCAACCAATACCGGCTGTCCGTTTTCATAAGCTTCTTTTACTTCTTCTACAACCGCATTCAGTTTTTCCTTGCGGGTCTTGTATACCGCATCCTGCTCGTCGATACGCGCAACCGGTCTGTTTGTGGGAATTTCCACAACATCCATGCCGTAAATATCACGGAATTCTTTTTCCTCTGTCAATGCAGTACCGGTCATGCCGGCTTTCTTTTCAAATTTATTAAAGAAGTTCTGGAAGGTAATCGTTGCTAACGTCTTGCTTTCATTTTTTACCTTCACATGCTCTTTTGCCTCGATTGCCTGATGCAGACCGTCTGAATAACGACGTCCCGGCATAATACGTCCTGTAAAACTGTCGACAATCAATACCTGATCATCACGTACCACATAGTCCTGGTCGCGGAACATCAGATTGTGTGCGCGGAGTGCCAGAATAATATTGTGCTGAACCTCCAGATTTTCCGGATCGGCAAGGTTATCAATGTGGAAGAAGCTTTCAACCTTTTTGACACCTTCTTCGGTCAGATTTACAACCTTGTCCTTTTCATTGACAATATAATCTCCGGTTTCTTCCTGCTCGATACCCATCAAAATATCCATTTTGGACTGTTCTTCCAAATCGGCACCGCGTTTTAACTGTCTTGCCAGAATATCACACGCTTCATAAATACGGGTGGATTTTCCGCTGACACCGGAAATAATCAAAGGGGTACGCGCTTCATCAATCAATACCGAGTCAACCTCATCGATGATTGCATAGTGCAAATCCCTTAATACTAACTGCTCTTTATACAATGCCATGTTGTCACGAAGATAATCAAAGCCCAATTCATTATTGGTAACATAGGTAATGTCACATTTATAAGCCTCTCTTCTTTCGTCTGATTTCATATCGTTTAATACGACACCGACTTTTAACCCGAGAAACTCATGCACCTGTCCCATCCACTCGGCATCACGCTTTGCCAGATAATCGTTAACTGTAACAACGTGTACGCCTCTGCCGGTCAATGCATTTAAATATGCCGGAAGGGTAGATACCAAGGTCTTACCTTCACCGGTACGCATCTCCGCAATACGTCCCTGATGCAGGATGATGCCGCCGACAAGCTGAACTCGGTAATGCTCCATATTTAAGACACGGCGTGCAGCCTCTCTTACCGTAGCATACGCTTCCGGAAGTAAATCCTCCAAAGTCTCTCCGTCCGCATAGCGGCTTTTATACTCTTTTGTTTTATTCTTTAATTCCTCGTCTGATAAAGCCATCATGGAATCTCTGAGAGATTCAATCTTATCCACAGTCGGATAGATACGTTTTAATTCTCTCTGACTATGAGTTCCAAATACTTTTTCAACAACATTCATTTTATTTGCTCCTTCATTTGGGCATAGTAGCCCCATTAAAACCTAAAGCATATTGTAACAGATTTGAAAATACTATGCAATCCGATACCTGTTTCCATTATATTAACTTTTTATGAACGAACCATAAAACTTTTTGCAGATAATAACAAATCTTTAGCTTTCATCGCCTCAATTTTCAAATCTATATAGAATCAAAATTGCATTTTATAATAAGAAGTGCTAAAATTTTAAATAGTGTGGAATTTCCCATAAATCATGAATTCAATACAAGAAAGAGGTAAAAGCAAATGACAAAAAGTTTTGATGAGTTAATTGCAAAATTAGACGGTTGTCCTTTGAAAAAGGTTTCTGTAGCCGTTGCTCAAGATGTTCATGTATTAGAGGCAGTAAAAGTTGCAAAAGAGCGCAATATCGCAGATGCCATCTTAGTTGGTGATGCCGATCAGATTAAAGAAATTGCTGACAGCATCAACATGGATTTATCTTCTTATGAAGTCATCGACATCAAAGATATGACAGAAGCTGCAAGAAAAGCTGTTTCATTGGTATCAGACGGTACTGCAGACATGTACATGAAAGGTGTTATCGATACAAAAGGATTCTTAAAGAGCGTTTTGGATAAAGAAGTTGGTCTTCGCACCGGCAAACCGTTATCACATGTTTGTGTATTTGACGTAGAGGGCATTGACCATCTCTTATTCTTAACCGACGTTGCATTCATGCCTTACCCTACTTTGGAAGATAAAGTTTCTATTATCAACAACACCGTAGAAATCTGCCACGCAGTTGGTGTTCCCAATCCCAAGGTTGCACCTTTGGCAGCCGTTGAGGTTGTTAACCCTAAAATGCCTGTTACGGTTGAAGCAGCAGAGTTAACCAAGATGAACGACGAAGGAAAGATTACCGGTTGTATCGTAGACGGACCTCTTTCTTTAGACCTTGCCATCTGTCCCGAAGCAGCACAGCATAAAGCAGGCGCTTCTGACCGCAAGATCGTCGGTGATGCAGATGTTTTATTATTCCCTGATATCCATGCTGGTAACCTTGTATACAAAGCAATGGTACATACTGCAAAAATGGTTAACGGCAACTTATTAACAGGAACCAAAGCTCCGGTTATCTTAACCAGCCGTTCCGACTCTGTCGAAGTTAAGGTTAACTCATTAGCTCTCGGTGCTGTTGTTGCTGATTTTATGAAAAATAACTAAGAAGGAGAAAAAACATGTCAATCAAAAGTTTGATTATCAATCCCGGCTCCACATCCACAAAAATCGGTGTGTTCGAGGATGAAACATTATTATTTGAAGAAACACTCAGACATTCTACAGAAGAAATTGCACAGTATGCAACTATCGTAGATCAGAAAGATTTCCGTAAAGAGATTATCTTAAACTTACTTGCATCTAAAGACTTTGATATCAAATCTTTAGACCTTGTTGTTGGTCGTGGCGGTATGTTAAAACCCATCCCCGGTGGTACTTATGCAGTTAGCGATGAATTACTGCATGACCTGGAAATCGGAAAACAGGGGCAGCATGCTTCTAACCTTGGCGGTATTTTAGCAAGAGAAATCGGTGATTCGATTGGAAAACCTTCTTTCATCGTTGACCCCGTTGTTGTCGATGAGTTAGAGCCCACTTCCAGATATTCCGGCGTTCCGGAATTACCCCGTACCAGCGTTTTCCATGCTTTAAATCAGAAAGCAGTTGCAAAACGTTATGCAAAAGAAATCGGCAAATCTTATGATGAGTTGAATTTAATCGTTGTTCATATGGGCGGTGGCGTATCTGTCGGACCTCACAAACACGGTAAAGTCGTAGATATCTTTAATGCTCTTGACGGAGACGGTGCATTTTCACCTGAGCGTTCCGGTGCTGTTCCGGTTGGTCAGTTAGTAAAAATGTGCTTTTCCGGTCAGTACACAGAGAAAGAAGTTTACAAAAAACTGGTTGGAAACGGTGGTTTCAATGCTTACCTTGGTACCAACGATATGCGCGATGTAGAAAAAATGGTGGATGAAGGCGATGCTAAAGCAAAAGAAGTTCGCGATGCATTTATCCAGCAGATGTCCAAAAATATCGGTGCTATGGCAACCGTATTAAACGGCAAGGTAGACCAGATTATTGTAACCGGCGGTATTGCTTATGACAAAGCCGTTGTGGCAGGCTTAAAAGAAAGATGCGAATGGATTGCACCTTTTACCGTATATCCCGGCGAAGATGAATTGTTAGCTTTGGCACAGGGTGGCTTAAGAGTTGTTACCGGTGCTGAAAAAGCAATGGAATATTAGTTTCATTTTTCTCAATTCCAAATATGTAAATCAAAGGACAGGCAGATGTATTTCTGTTTGTCCTTTTTTCATTGGTCTCTGAGCGCTTTTCCCAGATTTTGTTCCGGACGCTGTGATAGATTGGTATTATTTTTCTTCTCAGTATGCTTCGCTTAGTGGGAGTAAATGTCGGCACAAGTATTCATCTTCTCATGTCACAAAAAATATAACGCACTCCGTTTGAACGAATATTTTTTGTGACAGATATCATAGCCGACATTAACTCCCACACAGCTTAGCATAAATCGAAGAAAAATAATACCAATCTGTCACAGCTGATAATGGAAACGGGGAGGATAAAGAGATAAGGTGTTTTTTATGAAATTTATAATTAATAGAGATAACGATTAAATGGACAAAGATAATAATTTATGGTAAAGAGATGCTAAATCGTGATAGAATATACAAAACATTTTTCGAAATTTGTGTTACTAAATTCGCATGCTTGATTGAAAAGAATAACTGTTTGACATGAAAACGGTGAAATGGTAGTATGACATTTTTGTATTTTAAAGTGGGGTTAAAATGAGTTTATATACTATACTTTCTTTATTCATGATAATAATTTGCATATTAGATATTTGTAAGGTCATAGACTTATCAAAGAAATGGTGTTTTATTACATATCTGTTTTTTATGCCACATTTACCGCTTCTTTGGTTTCACTTTTGGATTAGCAAGGTTACGGGAAACAGTAGCGCAACTACTTATCTGACGGTAACCATATTTGCCATTGCAACGGTGATATTCCAGCTTTATACAACGCTTCGTCTCCACTTCCAGTCTGTTCGGAAGAATAAGACTGATAATCCTCGTATCAACATCATTTATTCCGGAAGAAATCTGATTCAATGCGGTCTTTGGGGGCTCTATTTATTAGCTGTCTGGTATATCGTATGCTATTTTGTTTTGCCAACAAATCCCTATCAGGAACTCATCGGACATACATTTTCTTTTCTTCCATCCGTCCATAATACAGCCAAAGCCATCGCCGCCTTGTCATTTGAGGCAATTTACGCGGTAATCTTTATCTGGCTGTTTTTAATAAACGGTTGCCTGCGAATCTTTTTTGGTTCACGAAATCTGATCATTGGAAAACGAGTATTTATCCTGTTGTTTATGTGGGTTCCGATTGTACAGCTATACTTAGCCCATATCATGTGTCGTGCGGCAAAGGACGAGTATCTGGTGACAGTAAGCCGGAGCAAACAGGAAGCATTTACAAAAACAGATGAGTTGTGTCAGACGCAATATCCCATTGTCATGGTCCATGGCATTGGTTTTCGTGATTTGCAATACTTTAATTACTGGGGACGCATCCCACAAATCTTACAGCAGCATGGAGCAAAGGTATATTACGGTCATCAGAATGCCTGGGGAACCATTGAAGACAATGCGGCTGCCATCGCAAAGGTAGTCGATACAGCGCTGTCTGAAAATAATTGTGAAAAGGTAAATATCATTGCGCACTCCAAAGGTGGTCTGGACTGTCGCTACTTAATCACGTCCATGGGATATGCAAATAAGGTTGCCAGTCTCACAACTATCAACACACCACATCGCGGATCAGAACTGATTACATTACTTAACAAGTTGCCGGACTATGTCTATCAATACATTGCCAAGCAATTAAATAAGCCATTCTTATTGGCAGGCGATACCAAACCGGATTGCTATGCGGCAAGCAAACAATTAGATCCCGTTTTTTGTGCGGAATTTAATCAAAAAAATCCCGATGCAGATGGTGTCTATTATCAGAGCTATACTTCTGTGATGAAAAATCTCTTTAGTGATTCTTTATTGTGGCTTCCGTACTTTTTGATGTGCACACAAAAAGGCCGCCAAAATGACGGCCTGGTAGATGCTTCCAGTGCTATATGGGGAGACTTTAAAGGCATTCTCAAAAGCACAAACAACCGCGGTATCTCCCATGGCGATATGATTGACTTAAAACGCGAAGATATCAAAGGTTTTGATGTCTTAAAGCAATTTTATGATATCGTATGTGAATTGAAAAATATGGGATATTAAGCTCTATTTTACAATAGCATGCGTTTTTAAATAATCTGTCCATAGCGGAACATACTGTGCATAAAGATGCACACCGTCAAAGGTATATTCAGCATTTAAATATCCGTTTTCATCGCATACCACACTGTTAATGTCCAGATAGAACGTATCCCTGCCATTGTCCAACTCTTTTAGTCGCTCATTCCGAACCCGAATGGCTTCGTTGTTGATATAATCTCCCTGCGCATTTCTTTCGGCACTGACATTCATAATGCTCATAATATATATGATTGCATCCGGCTGCCATTCATGGATTTGATTTACCATATCCGTATAGTGATTCATGAAATAATCCAGATCACCCACACCCATATCATTAATTCCAAGCATAATATATACTTTTTTATATTGTTTCTGCTGCAGTGCGTCTGCAATATTTACCTTCCAGTTACCATCCTTCCATCTGCCTGTAGGCTCTTTGAACACACCACCAAGTGTCATGCCGGATGAACAATAATAAGTCGCCTCTTTCCAGTCAGAATACTCATAAAGACTGACAACTCTCGAATCTCCAATAAAGACAGCATCATCAAAATAGTCATCTGAAACTTCACAAAAGCTCAAAGGCACCTCTGGTTCTTCATTTTGCATGTCATCATTCTTACTACCAGTCGTGTTGTTTTGCATGTCATCATTCATACTGCCAGTCGCATTGTTTTTCATATCATCATTCGTGTTGTTATCCATGTTATTATCACTGCCGCCAGCAATTAAATCACTTTCACCGTCCGAATGCAGCTTTCCATCTTCATCTACAGTATCTGCCGACATCGAAATGGTTTCCACAACTTCACTTTCATCCTGTCCATGGTCTTTTTTGATTAATTCAAGTGGAAAGCCGGTCAGAAGTGAGCAAATCAATCCACCCACAAGAAGCCAAAAAAGATATCTGTAATTTTTCCATTTATCCATCTGAAAGTTCCTCCCTAAAATCTAAAATAAAGGAAAGGATTATTTCCCATGATATGTATGTACCAAACAGCCAGCCAGAATAAAATTACAAGCGCTATCATTCCGATCCTGTTGTTTTTCAATTTACGGTAACATCTGTGCGCCGTCTTTGTACAAAGGAATAGTCCAATTAAAATCGTTACACCGTACTTTTGTAACATGGTAATACATACATTACCATTCACACGAATCCCTTTAAGCACACCAAACATCCTGCCAAGATACACGGATAGATCCTGTAAATCTGTGATGGCAAAGCATGTCCAGGATAGCACAATGATGAATAGCACATAGGAATGTTGTAGCATAGATTTGAGTTTCAATGTTAACGCTTGTGCAAATGTTAATTTTAAATTTAACTTTGTATTCAACTTTTCATCTTTCTGTTTCTTTATATATTGTACATCATTATCTGTCGGCTCAAAATCAATTTTACTTCTCTCTTTATCATCTTCTACAGTTTCTTTTCCAGCCTGTGTTATTAAACAATTCTCTTTTCCACTCACTACTTTTCCTTTTTTTGGGCAAATGTCTGCAATCACTTTTTCTATCATGATAACAAAACACAACAACATGCCCCATAACACAAAGTTGACACTAACGCCATGCCACAATGCCGTCAAAACCCATACCAAAAATAGATTGCGCAACGTCTTTTTCATTCCGTTTCGACTTCCTCCGAGCGGAATATAGACGTATTTTGCGAACCATCTTCCCAATGTCATATGCCATCTGCGATAAAATTCCCGGATACTGGTCGCTGTGTATGGAAGATCAAAATTTTTCGGCAGGCGAAAGCCCAGCATTTTTCCAAGTCCGATTGCCATCAAAGAATATCCGAAGAAATCAAAATAAATCTGAAGAGAATAGGAAACAGAACCCATCCACAACAAAAAGGAAGGGGCACTGATATAACCGATTTTGGCGATTTCATTCCATAGCAGGGACAAGCGATCTGCCATCAGGACCTTTAAAATCAATCCAACCGAAAAATCTTTTAATCCGTCATCAAAATCCGTTGAAGAAACAACCGGTCTGTTTAACGTTACCGCCACCTCGTGATATGCTACAATCGGTCCGGCAACTAGCTGCGGAAACATACAAATATAGGTTCCAAGTTTTACAAAAGACGTTTCTGCCTCAATTTCTCCCCGATAGACATCAATTAAATAAGAGATGCTCTGAAACGTAAAGAAGCTAATCCCCAACGGAAGTCCGATTTTTCCTGGTGCAATCTTAAAAACAAGAAGAAGTGCCAGATTTAGAATAAGTGCAATTAAAAAACACTGTTTATTAAAAAAGCTTCGTGAAATGGATAGATCAGCATTTTTTTCATCAGGCAATTCAACAGGCAATTCAACCAAAACACTCTTGGAATTTTGAAACACAATGCCTCGCGCCAGGAAATAGTTCACAAACATGGATACAATTAGTAATAATACAAATTTAGGTTCTCCATAGGCATAAAAAATAAGGCTTCCCAGTAGCAATATGACATTACGATAAGAAACTGGCGTTATGTAATATGCAATTAAAAATACAGGTAAAAAAATCAGTATAAATTCAACAGAAGAAAAAACCAAGATAAATCAACTCTCAATCTACAATAATATCACCATATGTGCCGCCACAGGCTTTGCGCAAGTCATCCGGAGCCAGCATAATCTGGCATCCGATTTTGCCTCCGCTCACATACATATGTTGTAGATTTTCTGCCGTCTGACTAATCACGGTTTTATACTGCTTTTTCATACCGATGGCCGTGCATCCTCCACGGACATATCCGGTTACAGCAGTAATATCCTTGACATGAATCATGGAAACGGATTTTTCACCAACGGCTCTGGCAGCTTTTTTCATATCCAGTTCCGCTTCAATAGGTAGCACAAAGACAAAGTATTGCTTACTGCTCCCCACCGTTACCAACGTTTTATAGACCTGTTCATGTGAAAGTCCGAGATGGTCTGCCGTCTGGATACCATCAACAAACTCATCACATTCATAGGATTGATGTGTATATTCTATTTTCATGCGGTCTAAAATCCGCATTGCATTCGTTTTAACTTCTTTTTGTTTTGCCATAATATCACCTTCTCATATGTAATTCGTCATCTAAGAAACAAATCTGACAATCCACAAAGAAAAAGTGAATTATTTGTTTCTTAACAGTCTTTAAACATTGTCAGTCCAAATACGCCACCGCATATACCACCAACAATATGCGTAAGCTGTGAAATATTATCTCTTACAAACAATCCGTCTGCAATCTGTCCGCCCATGTACAAAACAACAACAACAATTAGTGTCAGCGGAATTTTATCTTCTTTGACACTGGTTACGGAAGATAAAATAATCATCATAAAGACAATGCCGCTTGCTCCAAGTAAGCCGGTTGAAAAAAAGAGGGTATTGATGATACCGGTAACAAAAGCCGTAATCGCCATCATTATAAGCAGGTTTTTGGAACCGTACTTTTCTTCCAGCATGGGTCCAACCAAAAGCATCATCATCATGTTATTGACATAGTGCTCTAAATTGGCATGCCCGAGGACATGTAAAAACAATCTTGGATACATAAAAAGATCCATAAACGAGGAACGATATACGCAAAACAGTAGATTGGTAGAAAGACCCCCGGTCATATATCCCAAAATCAGTACCGCAAACGAAATGAAAGCAAAGCTTAACACCACCGGTGCATTATAATCGATTTTCTTTAGTAATTTCATTGTTTTATCCCCCGTCTTATTTCAACAATAGATAGTATAGCACAATTTATTCTTTCAAACAGTATTCCGGTAAAAAAATTTCATCCATGACCTATCCAAATATTTCCAGCTTAATAATTGCAAAAAATTCCCTCACCGTATAGTGAATACCAACCGGCAATAACGTGCGGGAAGGAATTCCACACACATTGTCATGTCCCTGTTTTTCTGCAATCCTGGTAGCGCGATAAATATGGAAGCCATTTGATAAAATACCGACTTTTTCCGTATCTTTTGGTATCATGGCAAAACTGTTTCGGATATTTTCCTCTGTGCTTTTAGACTGATCTTCCAGTAAAATCCGATCCGGATCAACACCTTTTTCTACCAGATACTCATAGATACACTGTGCTTCACTCAAATCTTCATTCGGTCCCTGTCCACCGGATGCTATGACGATGGTTTCCGGATTATCTTCCAGATATTCTGCCGCAGCCTGCATCCGCAAAAGTAAGGGTCTGGTCGGCGCACTACCACGAATACCGGCTCCAAGCACAATCATATAAGGCAAATCTTGCTCCGGTACGGTATTCATTCCGCCAATCACCAGACTTTCCACATATATAAAAATAACCAATCCCGTCACAAAACACATGCTGTATAAAATTCGGAATAAAAGCGGAATTTGGATGCGTGCTTTTCCTTTTATCTGCCTTGATAGCATCCAAAACCTTACAAAACAGAAAGCAGCAAAAAGCGGCCATATCCAGATCCAGGATAGCGCCAGACCTGCATATAAAACGCACACCAAAAAATATCCGATACACAATGCGGACAGCAACAAGTACAATATGGCTTTCACTTTTTTCCAGGTTTTTATCATAAAATATGTATTCCTCGTCTTTCTATCATATCTCTAGTATACATCCTGAAATCTTACTACTCAATGGTTTATTGAAGGGATTTAAGTCACCAATTTCATATAACGATAATAAGGTGCAAGTAAATGTCGTCGGCAGTTGCATTGTACAAAAAGGTCTCATCTTCTTACTGAATACGCAATAACCAAGGGGAAAATTGCCAGGATGGCAATTTTAGTCGTCATTCGACATGGATGTCGATTTGACGACGACCCGAACCAAATCCAATTCCTTCCCCGTATTCAGTTAAAAGATAACCTTTTTGAACTCTGCAACTGCCGACGACATTTACTTGCACCAGCCCCAAAACCGAAACAACACAAAAAACCTCCGGAACCGGCGTCCAGAGGTTTTTTGTCTGAAATAAATATGAATCAGTTGTTACAGGCGGCAAATTGTACGGTGGCCAACCTGCAAGATAAGTAAAAACAAATTACTTTATCTTCGTGCCTTTCGGCAGGAATTCATTTTGTATATCCACAACACAGTTGTGGATGGTTGCGATATTCGCTTACTTCTCAGCTAAAACTTTTTTGATTTCTTCTGTTAACTGAGGAACGATCTTATTCAGATCACCAACTACACCGTAGTCAGCAACATCAAAGATCGGTGCATCTTCGTCTTTGTTGATTGCAACGATGATGTCTGATTCTTCCATACCTGCAACGTGCTGGATAGCACCGGAAATACCGATTGCAAAGTATACGTTAGGACGAACTGTCTTACCGGTCTGACCTACCTGAAGATCTTTGGGTTTCCAGCCTGAGTCTACAACGGCACGTGAACATGATACGGTACCGCCAAGTACTTCTGCTAAATCTTCTAATAATTTGAAGTTTTCAGGAGAACCAACTCCACGACCACCGGATACTAAGATCTTAGCAGCCATAATATCAACTGTATCAGATACAGCTTTTACAACTTCTTTGATGGTTACATATTTGTTGTTGGGTGTGAAACCGGGATTGTATTCAATCACTTCAGCTTTTGCTCCATCGATAGGATCGATTTTCTGCATAACACCGGGACGAACGGTAGCCATCTGAGGACGGTTGTCAGGACATGCGATAGTAGCGATTGTGTTACCACCGAATGCAGGACGAGTCATTAATAACTGATTATGTTTCTGTTCAGCTTCTTTACCGGGAACTGCTACTAACGGGAAATCACCGATTTCCAGTACGGTACAGTCTGCTGTTAAACCGGTCTGAACTCTTGCTGAAACGGTAGGGCCAAGGTCACGACCGATTGCTGTAGCGCCTACTAATACGATTTCAGGTTTGTATTCATCGATGACAGATGCCAATGCATGTGCATAAGGCTCTGTTCTGTAGTCTTTTAATTCCGGATCGTCAACAACGATAACGCGGTCTGCGCCATATGCTGCCAACTGATCAACAAGGCCCTTAACATCTGAGCCGATTAATACTGCTGTAACTTCTTTTGTCTCTAAAGAAGCAGCTAATTCTTTTGCTTTTCCGAGTAATTCGAAAGCAATGCCGCTGATTTCATTATCAACTTGCTGTGCAAATACAAAGACACCTTTGTACTGTGCAATTACTTCAGGACTCATTTTCATAATTATTCACCACTTTTCCTTTATTTCATTAGATTACATGTTTCTCTTTTAATTTTCCTACGATATAAGCTACTGCTTCATCCGGAGAGTCGGGAGTAACTTTTTCGCCGGCACCTTTACGAACTTTGTCAGATGCTTTTGCGATTTTTGTAGGAGATCCGTTCAGACCTAAGTTGCCGTCTTCAACGTCTTTTAAGTCTGCACGACCCCAGGTTGTGATCTCAGCCTTGCAGGCATCGAAGATTCCACCGGGTGTCATATAACGGGGATCGTTTAATTCAGAAAGTGCTGTAACTAATGCAGGCATCTTAACTTCTACGACATGATATCTGTCATCATACTGACGCTGAACAACAACTTTGTCGCCTTCAACTTTGATATCCTGTGCGTAAGAAATTACGGGAAGTCCCAAATGCTCAGCGATCTGAGGACCAACCTGAGCGGTATCACCGTCGATAGCCTGACGGCCTGTGATGATTAAGTCATATTCCATGTTTCTTAATGCACCGGCGATGGTTGTAGATGTAGCCCAGGTATCGGCACCACCTAAAACTCTATCTGTAACTAATACACCTTTGTCAGCGCCCATAGCAATTGCTTCACGAAGAACGTCTGTAGCTTTGGGAAGACCCATTGTTAAAACGGTTACTTCTGCGCCGTACTGATCTTTTAATCTTAAAGCTGCCTCTAAACCAGCTTTATCATCGGGGTTCATGATTGCAAGCATTGCTCCTCTGTCCAGAGTTCCATCCGGATTGAATTTAACGCCGCCCTTTGTATCAGGAACCTGTTTAATACAAACTACGATTTTCACGATAACGTACCTCCTATTTTAATAAACTTCCAGAAATTACCATACGCTGAACTTCTGAAGTTCCTTCGTAGATTTCTGTAATCTTTGCATCACGCATCATACGTTCTACATTGTACTCTTTGATGTAACCATAACCACCGTGTAACTGTACACATTTGGTTGTTACTTCCATAGCTACTTCTGCAGCGTATAATTTAGCCATTGCAGCTTCTACGGAATAAGAAACTTTAGCACCTGCCTGATACTCATCTTTCTTTCTTGCAGCTTTGTAAACCAATAATTTAGCAGCTTCTACTTTTGTAGCAAGGTCAGCTAAAACAAACTGTGTATTCTGGAACTGAGCGATAGAACGACCGAACTGTTTTCTTTCTTTTACATATTCGATGGTTGTTTCTAAAGCGCCTTCTGCAATACCAAGTGCCTGAGCTGCGATACCGATACGTCCACCGTCAAGTGTATGCATAGCGATAGCAAATCCTTTACCCTTCTGGCCAAGTAAGTTGCCTGCAGGGATACGGCAGTCTGTGAAAATCAATTCATAAGTAGATGATGCACAGATACCCATTTTGTTTTCTTTGGTACCGAATGTAAATCCGGGTGTTCCTTTTTCAACGATGAAAGAAGAGATTTCTTTCTGGATACGGCCACGTTTTTCAACTTTACCGGTAACTGCGATGATAACATAAACATCAGCTTCTTTACCGTTTGTAATAAAGCACTTAGAACCGTTTAATACCCATTCATTGGTAGCTTCATCAAAAACAGCTTTTGTCTGCTGACCCTGAGCATCGGTACCTGCACCGGGCTCAGTTAAACCGAAAGCACCGAGTTTTTTACCGGATGCTAAATCGGGAACATATTTTTCTTTCTGTTCGGGAGTACCGTATGTTAAAATCGGGTCTACACAAAGAGATGTATGTGCAGAAACGATAACACCTGTAGTACCGCAAACTTTGGATAATTCTTCAACACACATAGCGTATGTTAAGATATCACATCCCTGACCGCCCATTTCCTTCGGTACCGGAATACCTAAGAAACCATATTTAGCCATTTTTTCTACTGTCTCTCTGGGGAATCTGTGTTCTTCATCAATTTCCTGAGCGAGAGGCTTTACTTCGTTTTCAGCGAAATCTTTAAATAACTGTCTCGCCATTTCATGTTCTTTGCTTAAAGTAAAATCCATGATTTTTATTTCCTCCGTTTTATTTTATCAAAAACTTATTAATTAGAGTGCATCAACAGGTGTTTTGGTACGATCTGCGTTGTATACGTAGAAACCTTTACCTGATTTGCATCCAAGATTTCCGCCACGAACCATTTTACGGATCAAAGGACAAGCACGGTATTTGCTGTCACCTGTTTCGTTGTAAAGAACATCCATGATAGCAAGGCAGATATCAAGACCAATGAAATCACCTAATTCAAGCGGTCCCATCGGATGATTTGCACCAAGTTTCATAGCAGCATCAATACCTGCAATATCAGAAACACCTTCCATTTTGATGAAAGCAGCTTCGTTAATCATAGGGATTAAGATACGGTTTACTACGAAACCTGCAGCTTCGTTAACCTGTACGGGTGTTTTGCCGATTTCTTCGGAAATCTTTTTGATAGCTTCTACTGTTTCAGCGGGTGTATTAACACCTGCGATAACTTCTACTAATTTCATACGATCAGCAGGATTGAAGAAATGCATACCGATCATAGGACGTGTTAAGCCGTTTCCGATTTCTGTGATAGAAAGACTTGATGTATTGGAAGCAAAAATACATTCGGGTTTTGCAATTTTGTCTAACTCAGCAAATGTAGTCTTTTTCACTTCCATATTTTCGAATGCAGCTTCTACGATTAAATCGCAGTCTGCACAAAGGTCTTCTTTCAGACCGGGTGTAATGCTTGCCAGGATTCCGTCAACAGCTTCCTGTGTCATTTTTCCTTTTTCTACAAGTCTTGCATAGCCTTTAGCGATTTTGTCTTTTCCGCCTTCAGCCCATTCCTGTTTGATGTCGCAAAGTGCGACTGTGTAACCTTCAACCTGAGCAAATGCTTTTGCAATGCCCTGGCCCATGGTTCCTGCGCCAATAACGCCAACCTTCATTGTTTGTTCCTCCTAAAAATATAATTATAGTGAATTACCAACACAAATTCATATACGTTTCGTTTGCATTGTCATTCGTTATTAATCCGGCAAAACAATCTGAAAAGATTCATCCTGCCGGAATAATATACAGTTTACGATTCATTTATTCTATTTCATTTCAACCATATTTCAACCATAGAATGTAATCAGACCGAAATCATATAGTAATAAATTATTTGTTCTGGAAAGGTACAACTTTTAATTTTTTCTCTTTGTCTTTTTCTAAGAAGTTGCCCATTCCGGCTTTCTGGTCTTCTGTCTCGAAGCAGTCACCGAATAATTTCTCTTCAATCACGATTGCCTGATCCATATCAACCTGAAGTCCTTCATTGATTGCTTTTTTGCAGTTACGAACAGCAATCGGAGCCTGCATAGCGATACCTGCTGCCATTTTTTCTGTTGCTGCCATTAAAGCTTCTTTTGCAGTCTTAACAACATTGCCTGCTTCATCTACTTCTGCAGAAACAACCTGGTTTACTAAACCGATTCTGTAAGCTTCTGCTGCTTTGATGTTGCGTGCTGTATAAATGAGCTGTTTTGCCATGCCGGGGCTTACCAGTCTGGCAAGTCTCTGTGTGCCACCGAAACCTGGTGTGATACCAAGACCTACTTCAGGGTGACCGAATACTGCATTGTCAGAACAAATTCTGATATCACAGCTCATGGAAATCTCACATCCGCCACCTAATGCAAAGCCGTTAACGGCTGCGATAACGGGAAGCGGGAATGTTTCTAATTTGCGGAAAACGTCATTTCCTTTTTTGCCGAAAGCTTCGCCTTCTGCTTTTGTCAATGTACTCATTTCTCCGATATCTGCACCGGCAACAAAAGATTTCTCTCCTGCACCTGTTAAAATAAGACATCTTGTTGTCTCTAAGTTAACTGCATCCAATGTAGCATTTAACTCATCGAGCACCTGGGAATTTAACGCATTTAATGCTTTTTCTCTGTTGATGGTAATGATACCAACGGCACCTTTTTCTTCGTATAATACGAAATCCATGTTTGTTTCTCCTTTCGAACCGGGTTATTCATAACAATACACCGTGACATTTTCCTATGCAGAAAAATGCCATGGTGTATATTTTAATTTAAACGATATTAGTCTCTTTCAACGATTGTAGCACAGCCCATACCGCCGCCGATACATAATGTTGCAAGACCTTTCTTAGCGTCTTTTGCTTCCATCTCATGAAGTAAAGTAACTAAGATACGGCAGCCTGAAGCTCCTACGGGATGACCTAATGCAATCGCACCACCGTTGGGATTTAACTGCTTGTCTACATCAATACCAAGATCTCTTCCTACTGCGATAGACTGAGCAGCGAAAGCTTCGTTTGCTTCGATGATATCGAAATCTTCAATCTTGTAGCCGGCTTTAGCCATAGCTTTCTGTGTAGCAGGAACCGGTCCGATACCCATTACTTCCGGTCTGCATCCTGCAAGAGCACCTGCAACGAATGTAGCCATAGGTTTTACACCGAGTTCTTTTGCTTTTTCTTCACTCATAACAACGATTGCAGCAGCACCGTCATTGATACCTGATGCATTACCTGCTGTAACAAAACCGTTGGGGTTGATTGCACGAAGTTTTGCAAGACCTTCCATACTTGTACCCGGTCTCGGTCCTTCGTCTTTGTTGAAGATAACAGTTTCTTTTTTCTTTTTGATTTCTACAGGAACGATTTCTTTATCAAATGCGCCTGCTTCCTGAGCTGCAACTGCTTTATTCTGGCTCTTTACAGCAAACTCATCTAATTCTTCACGGGTGATGCCCCATTCTTCACAGATGTTGTCAGCTGTTTTAATCATATGATAATCATTGAATGCATCCCATAATGCATCGTTAACCATGGTGTCAACCAATACACCATTGTTCATTCTGTATCCGAAACGGCCGTTCATCATAGCATAAGGTGCTTTGGACATGTTTTCCATACCACCTGCTACAACGATATCAGCATCGCCTGCCTGAATCATCTGAGCAGCCATGTTAACACAGTTAAGACCGGAACCACATACAACGTTGATGGTAACTGCGGGAACTTCATTGGGTAATCCTGCTTTGATAGAAGCCTGACGTGCAACGTTCTGACCCTGACCGGCCTGAATTACACAACCCATGTATACATGATCTACATCTTCCGGTTTAACACCTGCTCTGTTTAAAGCTTCTTTGATTACGATTGCACCCAAATCAGCTGCGGGTGTATTGCTTAATGATCCACCCATTGTACCGATAGCGGTACGGCATGCGCCTGCTAATACGACTTTTTTTGCCATTTTTTCTTCCTCCATATTAAATAATCATTTGGTAATTTACGATATGACAATGATTGTTATTTTTTTATCATTGCCCACTGCTCATATTTTAACATAGGGACTTATTTTTTGCAATGTTTTTAAGGGGATACAATCGGGGAATCATCCATATCATAGACACGCTTCCATTCTCTGGTATCCCCAATTTTTTCAACCGCAGACTGATTTTGGTACAGGAATTTTGTCAATTCGTAGCAATCAATCCATATCTCATTATCTGAATCCTTCTGGCTTTCATCAAATATGATTTCCATACCGAAATGAAGATGCGTGACATCGATATTGTTTACATTTTCGGTCGCACTGTAGCCGGTATGTCCCATGTATCCGATGACATCGCCCGCTGTCACATAACTCCCTTCTTCAAGACCTTCCGCGTAAGGATAATTTTGTCTCAGATGTGCATAATAGTAATATCGCTTTTTGTCCAAACTCCGGATACCGATACGCCAGCCGCCATACTGATTCCATCCGAGTGCTTCCACATAACCGGATTCCACAGCGATAATCGGTGTCCCAATCTGTCCCATCATGTCATGTCCCAAGTGTCTCCTTTTATATCCATAGCTTCGCCCCGTTCCGAAATCATCATAGTCATTATAATAAAAACCCTTGGCAATCGGCGAAAAGGCCTTTAAGCCATAGCAATCCTGCCAGGTAACATTTCCTTCATCATCAGAAACCTCTATGCGATAGTTTCCCACCATACCGTCAAGCACCGCCGAAAATATTTCATGATAATAGGAATAGTATTTCATCTTTTCAAGCTCTTCCATATCTTTTTCGCCACTACGTACCGCCTCAGCATACTCATTCATTGCCTGGATTACCTTTTTATCAAATTTTCCTCCGCCTTTTACCGCTCCATAGGCAAGCAGGGTAATCCAATCAATGTGAATCTGCTCAGAAGCGGTTTCCACATCCCAGTCATAAGCAGTCTGCAACGCTTCTTTTGTAGGAGTAAATTCCATCCAGCGGATGAATTCTTTTTTGTCATTATCCCCTCTTTCTTCATGCATTTCCCATTTCATTGTCTCCCAGAAAGCATAATTGCCCTGCATGATTCCAACAAAAAGCTGACAGTTCTCCCATGCTAACACAAATATCAGCCCGAGAATCAGAATACCGGCAGTACATTGCATTTTCTTTTTAATAGAAATCCCCCCGTCTTACTTTCTTTACATGCTCTGTTCCTATCAATTTATGAAAATGCAAATCTAAAAATGACAAAAGGCAGATGAATTACTCCATCTGCCTTTATTCTTCCATTTATCCGGAAGCACATATTCTGTTTTATAATCTGTTTTATATTCTGTTTCACATTCTGTCTCAGCGATACTTCCTCATCAATACTTCCTCATCGCTGTAGAACACTATTTGCAGCTTGTCCGATTAATCTTCAGGCTCAATCAAACCGTAAGTATTGCCTTTTCTCTTATAAACAACATTGACCTGATCTGTTTCCGCATTGCAGAAAACATAGAAATTGTGTCCAAGAAGCTCCATCTGGATGCATGCATCTTCAGGATACATGGGCTTAATATCAAATTTCTTGGAACGGATGATTTTAATCTCTTCATCGTCCATATAATCTTTTTCGATGTAATCCTGCTTAAAGAAGCTTGCAGCCTGCTGCTGCTCTGTTAATTTTCTTTTGTATTTCTTTAACTGTCTCTCGATAATTTCCTCAACCAGATCGATTGATACATACATATCGTTGCTTACCTGCTCAGATCTGATAATGCTGCCCTTAACGGGAATGGTAACTTCGATTTTCTGTCTGTCCTTTTCTACGCTTAAAGTAACATGTACTTCTGTCTCCGGTGTAAAATATTTTTCAAGTTTTCCGATTTTATCCTCCACTGCGGCTCTTAATCCGTCTGTTACTTCAATGTTTTTGCCTAAGATAATGTATTTCATGATACCCATCCCTTTCTGTTTAAAGTGTATGGTAATTATACCATGTTTTTGGTAAATTATGCAACAATTTTACATATTGTTCGCAATTATTTCACATTGAAAAAGTCAACCCCCAAAACGTACTTTTTGCAAAATAAGATTAATTTCATCAGTTCTATACAAAACGTCCGTTCGACACGGTTTCCATAAAATTGAGTTATTTTTCATTATTTTTTTGTGGATAATGTGGATAACTTCGTGTATAAATCAATTCCCCCCATAAATCAAGGATTCCATATGTGGATAACTTTCTGTCAAAATTCTAGTTAAATCGTCTGACAATTCCATTTTCTTTTCCGATTTTATGCAAAATGCACAAAACCAACAAATTTCGACGACCATCTGTGAAATATTTTGCATTTATACAAACCCATTTCCTTTTCTCATTCCCCTATTAGGTTTCCCTCCGGGGTATTTATGTTCCGTTATCCATAGGCAGGAAGCGGGATATATGGGGATTTTGACCGATTTCTGCCTACTATTGAAAAAAATAATTTCGAAAAAAAGACCTTCGCAAGTGCGAAGGTCTTTGATTTTGCTTGTACTGGGTATTAGAAAATACGTCTTACAGATAATACCTGTCTGTATCCGGCATTGGATACCTTAATACCGGTTGCTGCTGTAGAAGCATGGACAATCTGTCCGCCACCAATATAGATACCAACGTGACCGGAGTAACATACGATATCACCGGGCTGTGCATTGCCAAGGCCGCCAACATCATAACCGCAGCCTCTCTGTGCACCGGATGAATGAGGAAGTCCTACGCCAAAGTGAGCATATACACTCATTACAAAACCAGAACAGTCAGTACCGTTTGTCAAGCTTGAACCGCCATATACATAAGGATTACCTACAAACTGTAATGCATAGCTTGCAACAGCAGAACCTGTACCGGAGCCACCGCTGACAGATGCAGATTTAGAAGATTTACCGCCTGCACTCTTAGCAGCTGCAGCATTTGCTTTCTCTCTTGCAGCTTCCTCAGCGGCAAGACGAGCTTCTTCTTCCGCTTTGGATTCAGCTTTTACGAATTCAGTAGTAAGTGTAACAAACTCTGTGGAAACGTAGCCATCACCTTCTTCGATGGATACCTTAATCCAACCTTCATCAACGCCTTCTTCTGTAACCGTTAATTCATCTTCAATCGGAACCATACCGATTACGGAAGATTCGGTAGAAGGCATTTCTCTTACAAATAAAGTTGTTGTTGTAACAGTTGCGATACGCTTTCCTACTTCCTTGGCAAGTGCGATCGCATCTGTACCGGTAACAACATATTCTGCTTTTACATAACCGCGGCAGTTACCGGATGCAATCTCATACCAGCCATCTTTCTCTGAAAGATAAGTACCAACGGATTTATCATATAATTTCCCAACGATTTCTGCTTCTTCACTCGCATCGCTTCTGACATTGACATAGTCGTTAACTTTTGCAATAACCAGATTAGCATATTCCATATCGATATCATTCATGGAAACAGTTGTTTCTTCCGGTGTTTCCTCCACCAGTACAGGCTCTTCAATTGCGACATCTGCCTCAGCTTCCTGTACGGCATCTGAATGAATGGATGTAAATTTATCTGTACTCACACTACCAACTGACATAACAACAGGTGTAGCAGTAGTTGTAGTAGTTGTAATTGCTGTAGTTGCTGTAGTTGCTGTAGTTGCTGTAGTTGTAATAGTTGCTAAAGTTGATTCCTGATCTTTTAAAGGTGTGGCTTCCAAAGCAGGTGAAGCACCTACAGAAGGAAAGGCACTTGCTTGTACCGGAACTGCAGTTGTCATAACCACTGCTGCCG
This sequence comes from Lachnospiraceae bacterium, assembly GCA_016297945.1. Classification (GTDB taxonomy): domain Bacteria; phylum Bacillota; class Clostridia; order Lachnospirales; family Lachnospiraceae; genus UBA2882. Next base: position 31,695 of record JAEDFR010000007.1, read on the forward strand.
CACATATTACAGAAAGAACTTTGCTGTATTTTCTTAACATATTGCCTCCGAAAAATATTTTAATTTTGTTACGATTTGTTACAAAATTGTTACATTCTTTACATAGAATATCAAAGCAGACACTTTTTGTCAACTCTTCGGAGGCATTTAAATGGTTTTTTTCGTAAAAAAATGAAAGAGTGTCGATTTATCATATCCATAATGCTATACTATATATAAGCATTTTCAAAGGAGGGCACACAATATGAAGCGTTGTGCATTCATTACCGGAGCAAGCCGCGGTATTGGCAAAGCAATTGCCATTGCTCTTGCCGGAAATGACTATGATCTTTATCTGGTCTGCAAAAACAGTGAAGACCAGTTATTACAATTAAAAGAATCTTTGGAAAAGCAGTATTCCGTTTCCGTAACATGTCTGATCGGCGATGTTTCTTCCTATTCTTTTATAGAAAACTGTTTTTCAAAAATAGATCATCTGGATGTTCTGATAAACAATGCCGGAATATCTTACATTGGTCTTCTTTCGGATATGACACCGGATGAATGGAACCGTGTGATTTCCACAAATCTTTCTTCTGCTTTTTATACATCCAAATGTGCAATCCCGTTGATGCTACAGAATCACTGTGGCAAAATCATTAACATATCTTCTGTTTGGGGAAATGTGGGTTCGTCAACTGAGGTTGCCTACTCTGCATCAAAAGGCGGGCTGAATGCTTTTACGAAGGCCCTTGCAAAAGAGTTAGCTCCCAGCAACATTCAGGTTAATGCAATTGCGTGCGGAGTCATAGACACAGACATGAATTCATGTTTTAATAAGGAAGAGATGGATTCTTTAATAGAAGAAATTCCTTCCGACCGCTTAGGCCGTTCAGAAGAAGTTGCACAAATGGTTTTAAGGCTTTTAGACAGCCCCACCTATTTAACCGGACAAGTTATTACGTTTGACGGCGGCTGGCAGTAATACAATCGGAACTATCAATGTGATAAAAACAAGAAAGCGAGGCTACTCCATGGATTTCATTGACTATATCCAAAAATATAAAGGGCAGCATATTTTTATTCAGACCCATAATTTTCCCGATCCGGATGCCTTAGGCAGTGCCTATGGTCTTGCCAATCTGTTAGCACATTATGACATCGAAACGACTTTGTGCTATGACGGAAGAATCGATAAATTGAGCACGCGCAGGATCATGGAAGAATTTAATATGGAAATCTTCTCCAAAGATCAGCTGAAAGATATGAATGAAAATAGCCCTATTATTTTAGTGGATAGCCAGAAAAATTCAGGTAATGTAACAGATCTGATTGGCGATGAAGTTGCCTGTATCGATCATCATCCAACCATCGTTGACATTGACTATGAATATAAAGAAGTCCAAATCGTCGGTGCTTGCTGTACATTGATTGCCAAATATTTCAAAAAATATCAGATTGAACCGGATATTAAGACTGCAACTGCTTTGCTATATGGTTTGAAAATGGATACGAACAATTTTACCCGCGGTGTCACCGATGCCGACATTGAAATGTACGCCTACCTCAATCAATATTCCGATATGGTTTTACTCAACCGCGTATCCTGCAATACTTTAGAATTCTCTGATTTATCTGCCTACGGAGCCGTATTCGAAACCATTCAGGTGTTTGACCGGATTGGGATTGCCCATATTCCTTTTCCCTGCCCGGACGCACTGATTGCCATGACATCGGATTTTATTTTGGCATTGGAAAATGTTGATTTTGTCATCATATATGCTAAAAGAGACAACGACTGGAAATTCTCGGTACGAAGTGAAACACCTGCCATGGACGCCGGAGAAATCATTCACGAAGCACTTTTGGGAATTGGAAACGGTGGCGGACATGCTGCTATGGCCGGCGGTATGATTTCCAAAGAAAATCTTTATCTTCTTGGTCCCAAACCGGATAATAAGCTTTGTGAATTGTTTTTAAGTACTATAAAAAGATTGAGCGAAGAAGCTGATGAATCTGACGAAGCCGAAGAAGCTGATGATTGAGATACAAGTCAGCCGCACATAGCATAATATATCTTTACCCGCCGGCTTTTACGAGGCGGTAAAGATATACTATTTTATGTGCGGCTGACTAGTATGAAAATTTGAAATTTAAAGCATTTTCATTCAATATAATAATCCAGATCCACATTTCCTGATATTCCGCTTACACTTCCGGTATTGGAATACTGCCACATCTGATATGTACCGCTATAAGCAGGAGCGTCTTTACTTTGATAGTCAGCAACCCATATTTTAATATTTGACAGGCGGGATGTATCGATCGTCTTTTGGGCGTCTGCTTCTACATCATAATAAACCATGGCTTCATATCCGACAGATTGAATTTCATTACAAAATGCAATCGCTAAATCCGTGCGTTGTGCGGTATTCAAAAAATTGGATCGCTTCTCTCTTTGATTGCTGTATTCTAAATCAAATGCAACCGGGAGAGTCAAATCTGCATTCTGCAGTTTATCAATCACAAAACGGGCTTCTTCTTTCGCTTCATTCACATCTACTGCTTCCGAATGGAAATACACCCCCACTTTTAATCCCGCATTCTTTGCATTCTGCAGATTTTGCCAAAAGTAGTCATCCGTATTCAGGCTTCCTGCACTTCCATACCCCCGAAAGCCCAACCGAATCATGGTTCCCCGGATACCCGATGCCGCCACTTTTTGCCAATCGACATTTCCCTGATAAGCCGATACATCAATCATTGGTATCGTTGAAATCTGTCCGGTTTTATGATCTGTTTCTTCATCTGTTTTAGCAGCTATTTTATTTGATGCATCTGTTTTATCCGATATATCCGTTTTAGCAGTTGTACTCGCTAACTCTTTGGAAACATCCTGCCATTTCAGTTTGGTAGCTACAATCCGTATTACCGCATCGTCAATCCGTGCTTCCGGAATGGTTCCATCCTCTGCTGCTGCAATAACGCCTGATACTGCCTCATGAAAATCAGTCGGCATCAACAATAAATCAACGCCTGCCAAAACAGCAGATACCGCCGCCTCGGAAGAAGAATAGTTTTGTACAATCGCGCCCATATTAAGGGCATCAGTAATAATCAGTCCGTCATAGCCCAAATCATTTCGAAGAGTCTGGGTTACCATTTTTTCAGATAAAGAAGCCGGTGTCTCATCTCCTGTAACATTGGGAAGTGAAATGTGTCCGACCATAACCGCATCGATACCATAATCCTGTGCTTTTTGAAAAGGTATCCATTCTGCCTCCATAAATTGCTCATATGTCTTATCCGAATAGGCAAAACCGTCATGGGTATCCTGTTTCACAGCTCCGTGACCGGGAAAATGTTTGAACGTACTAAGAATACCCTGTTCGTGTAATCCATCTGAAACTGCACCTGCAAAGCTTGCCACCAGCTGCGGATTATCTCCAAACGATCTGGCACCAATAGCATCATCGCCTCCATTAGTAAGTACATCCGCATCAGGAGCAAAATCAAAATTAAATCCCAAATCTTTCAAATAGGATCCGATATAGGTCCCGGCTTCATATGCATGTTGTGAATCCGTGACATCCTGCATATCTCCAACATTTTTTACACCAAAGGAAGAATTGCCGGCAATGCGTGTTACCTTCCCACCTTCCTCATCCACACATAAAAATAATGGCACCTCTTGTGTTTTCAGGGCATATTCCTGTGTCTTTGAAAGCATTGTCCGGGTTTGCGCGGAATCAATCAGATTTTTTGCAAAATAAACCAGTCCTCCTACCGGATACTGTTCCAATGCTTTTTCTGTGGTCTGTCCTGCTGACGTTACGGTATCAACCTCCGTCAGTGCCTCCGGTGTAATGATAAATAACTGATACACCTTTTCTTCCAACGTCATCTGACCAACCAACTCTTTGGCCTGCAAAATATATGTTTCCATCGCATCCGATTCTTTGCTCTCTGTATCCTCAGTTTCGGTTTCCAAATCGTTCTCAAGCTGTGCAGTCTCTGTGTCGATTGCTTGGTTTTCTTCTACAAAATCGTTTTCGTCGGTCGTTTCTTCCATACTATTTTCTCCGAAAGGCTCTTCCATAACCATTTCTCCGACCGCTTCTTCTTTATCGGCATTCTTATTCCGGCTCACGGCTTTTATCCCCAGTACGCACAAGAAAACAACTGCCAAAACAAAAAGTAAGGCAGCTGATATATAGAGAAATCTTTCCAATTGATGTTTCCGTCGCTTATTCATGAACATTCATCTCCTGCCATGCATTTATCCTAGCATGTGCATTTTCTCTCTTTTTCTATTCACAAACCGATTATTAATTTGAATCGGTATTCTGTTGCAACCAGGTTCGATAGTCTTCCCGTATTTCCTGAATTGACACCAGAATGCCGTCACGCTTTACAAACCAAACCGCAAAGCCGTTCAGCCTTTTGGCTTTTACACCTTTTACCTTTGCCGCACAGCTGTGCATATCCGTAATCTTCCCTTTATAAAGAAGTTTTCCGTCTGCCTGCAAAATACCGCCTTTTGTTCCATCCTGTAAATAAAACATCTCCTCATTAAAAAAGAATCCGTTTTGAATCATCTCCGGCATCCTGGCTGTCAAAGGCTTTTTGTCAAAGACAGCATTGGCAATATCCGAATCTTCAAATACTTCCTGCTCGATTCTCTGTTTCCCATACTCGTAATATTTGGGATCCCGTTCAATCATAAAATATTTTCGTCCCAGTCTTTTTGCAATGGCACCCGTAGTCATCGTTCCGCCAAACGGGTCTAATACCATATCTCCCACATTGGAAGATATCGCAATAATACGGTATAACAGTTCTTCCGGCTTTTGTGTTGTATGAAGCTTTTCGCCCTGTTCATTTTTTAAACGCTCGTTTCCGGAACACACTGCAATTTTCCAAACCGATCCCAATTGCTTGCGAATTCCCTTTTCATAATCAGCTTCATCCACCGTATCCAAATTCAGCTCTTTCGCTGTTTTGTAGTGAAACGTATACTTGGATTTTTTGCTTTTCGTAGCCCAGATTAATGTCTCATGACTGTTATTTAATCTTGTTCCCTTAAAATTCGGTGTCGGATTTTTTTTATGCCATACGATATCATTAATCAGCCAGTATCCGATTTCCTGCATAATGGCACCGATGGTATAGATGCACTGCATCCCGCCAATGACCCAGATGGAGCCATCTGGCTTTAAAATCCGGTAGCATTCACGAAGCCATTCTTTTGTGAAGGCTTCATAATCTTCCAGACTTTCAAACTGATCCCATGCGTCCATACAACCGTCAAAATCCGTTCCCTCCACACGCTTTAAGACTCCTTCCACTCTCATCCAGTAAGGTGGATCGGCAAAAATCAGATCCACGCTGTTTTCCTCAAGCTTTTTCATCTCCTCTATCGAATTGCCATTGATAATCATACTTTCCATTCTATTAACCTACTCTTGCTTTTATCTATTGAATTTCTCAAATATCCATTTAAATACTGAAATCTCAAATACTTTTTGCATTTTGTTTCACATATATCGCATGTCCAATTTCTGTTGTCTCATTTTATGACACGCCCAAATATCCCTTTAATTCGTTCCAGTTTGCTGACATATTTGTTCTTGGTGCATCAATAAAATAAAATTGCAGCTTAATTTCTTCACCGTTTACGACAAATGTATTAGCTCCCGAAGACTTCCAAGGATACTCCGATACCCATGTGGAACCGTTAAAAAAGATGGGGTCTTTTTCCTTGTCGGGCCAGTATGCCACAAAATATACTGTATAGGCTTTATGCAAATCCGTATTCTTAAATGTTTCGTAATCACCCATTCCCACAATCAGCATATAAGGATCTGCATCCGCCGTTTCCAGTATTTTTTTTGCCTCAGGTTTACCCAGCCAGGAAACATCGCCGTACGGATTGTTTCCAACCAGACTTTCATCATTGATTCCCACCACTGAATCATGCGCATAAAGCTCCGTTACTTCCGTCTGTGTAGCCGTCATACAGTTTTTGGCTTCCAACATATACTGTTCTTTTTTTGCCCTGTCAATATATCCTAAAAGCTGTGGTACAAGAATGGCAGAAAGAATCGCCAGTATCACAAGGACAACAATCAATTCTACCAATGTAAAACCACTTTGATTCATCATTCTTCTTTTCATCTTTATCAGCTCTTTTCTGTATCTGTCGTAAATAAAAGGATATCCTTGCATCCCTGTAATTGTTATCAGTATACCATATATTTCGGTTCATTTCCTATTTTGTTTCCCTATCCTTTAAAATCCGGTGAAGGAAACCAGTAAAAAATAACCCCTGCAAGTAGAAATTAGGAATGTCCGTTCTGCGACTTACACTTAATATCATGATTATCCTCTTAAATAGCAAAAAAATAATCGCCCCCGGTCTGATAAATAAACTGAGGCGATTATTTTAATCAATTCATAAACTGGATTCGCAGATTACTGCTGTACATTATCTAAAACTCTTAACCCAATTCACCAGCGATCCATGATGGGTATTTTCTCTGACAGTTTTTAACATATAGTCTGTTACAGGTCCATTACTTCTCATTTTTTCCAGTATTGCCTCCTGCAACTCTTCCACCGTCATATCTTCGTAGGCTTTAGACCAATCAACGGTAACTGCTGTCTCAGTCTTTGCCGGAGTAACCTCCTTCGCCGGTGTCTCAACCTTTGCCAGAGTAACAATTTCCTCCGTCTTTATAGGCGCAAGACTTTCGCTCATAAGCTCTTTGGGAATCCAAATTTCCCCTGCGTTTGCAGGAACACTGACTTGAATTCTTCCATTATTAACAGAGACGCTTCTTCCTGTCAGTGCGCCAACATATTCTGATGATTGTGCCATCGCTTCTACATTCATATGTACTTCATTATCGCCATTATTCACGGTCGTAATAACACTTTTTCCGTCCAAAATTCTCGCATATGCAAAATGAGTATTTTGTAATTCCAACTGCTTATACTCACCATAACAAAGAGCTTTGACATTCTGGCGCAGTTTTCCAAGTGTTGCAATTAACTTTGTACATGGATTCGTCTGAACTGCATCTTTATAATCGTCATAATTTAAAGCCGGTCTTAACGAATCATCGGAGTAACGATCCTTGCGTCCTTCAATTCCAAACTCTGAGCCATAATAAAGAGACGGAATTCCGGGCAATGTGTAAAGCATTACATAAACCGGTTCAAAATGCGCTTTATTATTAAGCTTTGTATAGATACGTTCCACGTCATGATTATCGACAAAGGTATATAATTTCAGATTATTGCCAACCATGTCGTTAACATATTTAATGGTATGCGCCACCTCAAAATAATTATGGTCATTGTGCGCGGAATACAATGCTTTATGAAGCATATAATTTGTAACGGAATGAAGAGTTCCGTCATTGGCCCATCTTGAGTAATCCCCATGAATGACCTCACCCATAAGCCAAAAATCCGGTTTTACTTCATTTGCCACATTTCTCAGGGCTTTCATATATTCAAAATCCATGACGTCTGCGGCATCAAGGCGAATTCCATCAATATCAAATTCGCTGACCCAAAATCTGATCACGTCACAAATATAGTCCTTAACCGCAGGATTTTTTTGATTCAGCTTCACTAAAAGGTCATATCCGCCCCAGTTTGCATAAGAAAAGCCATCATTGTAAGAATTATTACCCCAGAAATTCACATCACAATACCAGTCTTTATATTGTGAATTTTCTCTATTCTGCTTAATATCCTGAAATGCAAAAAAATCACGGCCTGTATGATTAAACACACCGTCTAATATAACCCGGATTCCCTGCTTGTGACATTCTGCAACAAAATTGGTCAAATCCTTATTCGTTCCAAGTCTGGTATCTAACTTCTTATAATCGGTTGTCTCATATCCATGTCCAACGGACTCAAAAAGAGGACCAACATAAAGTGCATTGCATCCAATTTCCTTAATATGTCCAATCCATGGAAGCAAATTATTCAGCCGATGTACAGGCTCCCCATAAGAATTTTCTTTTGGTGCTCCTGTAAGCCCCAAAGGATATATGTGATAAAATACTGCTTCATCGTACCATGCCATGCTGTTCTCTCCTTCAATGCCATTTATCGAGATGTATTTTACCACATCTTGTTCGATTTCGCATTAAATTTCTATCAAAACCGTTTAATCTTTTTGGTTGTATTTTTCTCAAATTCTGTCTCGCGAATTTTTAATTTTACTACGCGTTTATAAAGTGGGGAATTTCGATTGTATTCATCCAGAATTTCCTGAAATTTCCTCAGGCGATACATTTTCACCATTCGGAGTAATGATAGGGTTTTTCTTTCTGCCTGTCAGGAATACAAATCCATCCTCATCCACGTATCCAAGGTCACCCGTTTTTAGCCAGCCGTCCTCAAGCGTCTCTGCCGTCTCTTCCGGCATGTGATAATAGCCCTGCACTACACTTGAGCCCTTTACCCACAGCTCCTCATTCACAGTCTTTGCCTCGCAGTTGGGAAGCAGCTTTCCGACAGAGCCTTTTTACTGTTCCATGGAAGGTTGGTACTGATTACCTGAATAACACAAAAATAGCAGATGAAACCGCACCGGAACTTTCTCTTTTACACAAAAAGCACTTAAATTACCTTGTTTCAGAGTTAAAGCCTGCGCTTGCGGAAATTATCACTCAGGGGATTTCATGTGGCGAAATTGCATTTGATTACCCCGAAGCCCTTGCTGAAATTGCCTTACTTGTCATTGCCGTTAAACTTGACAACTTTATTATTCCATAACAAAAACTTGTCTCGAAAACATATCCAAAGTGTATAAGTTTATATCTAAGCTATTTGTTCCTTGCAGTAAGGCAATTCATACAACGTATCAGGATCAATATCAATGCATCGACCAGCATCTCTATTTCCACTTATATCCCAAGCTAACGTATCATTCATAACCGTACATGCATCAACAAATACTGAAATGTCTTTCAACGGTTTGAAAACTTCTTTATCTAACATGTTTTTCATATCATAACATACTATTTTCCCATCCTCAAAGTACACAAATACTGAATAGTCTTTCATTGGTATTACTTGAACTACCTTTGGAAACATAAACATCGCCTCCCTATACAAGTGGATTAATTCTATTTAACGGTTTTCCATCTTTTGATAATTCCCAATTCTGCATCAACTCATCTTGATGTAGAACACACCACGCTAAAATCAACTTTAATTGTCTTGATGGCAAAGCACCTTTAATGCATCTGGCTGTATCAATTTCAATAATTGCTTTATTTCCATTATACTCTGCATGAAAATGCGGTGGATTATGATCATCATAATACATAGTAACTCGTATTCCATAAAATAATGATATTTCCGGCATATTGTTTCACCTCCAAATAATCATTTTTGACTTACTAATATAAAGTATATCATACTTCTTTATTTTTTTATACAAAAACATCCCAGGACAGAATCCTGGGATGTAATAAGCATTTCTGAAACGTCCTGAGACGTTCTGGATTGTGAAATTGATTATCTCTTTGAAAATTGCGGAGCTCTTCTCGCTGCTTTGAGACCGTATTTCTTTCTTTCTTTCATACGAGGGTCACGTGTTAAGTATCCGGCTTTCTTTAATGTAGGTCTGTAATCAGCATCTACTGTTAATAAAGCTCTTGCGATACCGTGTCTGATAGCGCCGGCCTGTCCGGTGTATCCGCCACCTTTCACATTTACAAGTACATCAAATTTGTCAGCTGTTTCTGTAGCTACTAAAGGCTGACGAACGATAACTTTTAATGTTTCAAGTCCGAAATATTCATCAATGTTTCTTTTATTAATAACGATATTTCCCTTACCGGGTGTTAAATATACTCTGGCAATTGATTTTTTTCTTCTTCCAGTTCCATGATATCTTTCTGCTGTTTTAGCCATTTTAATTTTCTCCTTTCAACTTCCTTTAATTAAAATGTTAATACTTCAGGTTTCTGAGCTTCATGTTTGTGGTCAGGTCCTGCGTATACGTGAAGTTTTGTGAACATCTGTCTTCCTAAAGGTCCTTTGGGAAGCATGCCTTTAACAGCAAGTTCGATAACCTTTTCAGGTTTCTTATTTAACATTTCTTTTAATGTAGTTTCTTTCATACCACCTACATAATCTGAATGATGGTAGTAAACTTTCTGATCCAGTTTCTTACCTGAAACTTTGATTTTTTCTGCATTAATAACGATTACATAATCACCTGTATCGATGTGAGGTGTGAAAATCGGTTTATTTTTTCCTCTTAATACTTTAGCAACTTCAGAAGCTAAACGTCCTAAAGTCTGATCTGTAGCGTCAACTACATACCATTTTCTATCAACATTTGCTGTGCTTGCCATAAATGTTTTCATGTTGTGTTACCTCCAAAATAATATAACAAATAGTCTCTCTTGTTTTCCGAGGGGCGTCCGAAACCCCGCTTCAAACACTTTTTCTCCATCATGACAATGTCCGAAATCATGACTTCGATTCCACAATCTGCGGAATTCGTTTATTTCCTGCGACCGGTCAAGATGCTCCGGGGCTTTGGAGAACTCTCAACAAATGTCGCCACTGTGAAACATTATATTATACGTATCCACGTGTGTCAACCAAAAATTTGCATAAAATACCAGCGATTCGCGCGTATTTCCTATCTATTTTTCCATAAACTCATATCCGACAAGTAAAAGACCTCTCGCCGGAGCCGTCGGTCCTGCCTTTTGTCTGTCCAATGCCTCTAAAATCCGGTTTATTTCTTCCGGCTCCATATTGCCGCGACCGATTTCCAATAAGGTTCCGACAATAATTCTTACCATATTAAATAAAAAGCCATTGCCGCTGATTCGAAAGATCAGATAATCTCCTTCTTTGCGAAAATCTGCCTCATATATGGTCCGCACCGTTGAAAGAACCTGTGCGCCAACGGCACAGAAGCTTTTAAAATCGTGTTCACCGACAAGATAATCCGCTGCTTTTTGCATGTTTGCAATGTCTAACGGAACATATACAAAATGTGCATACTGTCTGCCAATGGGATTTTCGAAGCGGTTCATATAGATCCGGTATTCATAGGTCTTCTTTGTATTACAATGTCTGGGATGAAAATCCTGTTCTACTTCTTCCGATCTGAGCACGCGTATATCTTCCGGCAGCCTGGCATTTAATGCCGCAGAAAACTTTTCCGGGGCAATTCTTGACTCAGTATCAAATACCGCCAGATTTCCCAGCGCATGTACGCCGGCATCCGTTCTGCTGGCTCCGATGACACGGATGTTTTCACCGGTCAGATCACCAAGTGCCTGATTTAGTTTTTCCTCAATTGTGACACCGTTTGGCTGTATCTGCCATCCGTGATAAGACGTTCCGTCATATGCCACAGTTATCATAATTCGTTTCATGTACATTACACCTGCAAAATATGCAAGGGGAAGAATTTACCAAGAACAATGGCTACGATTAAATATATCAACAAAAACAAATATGCATAATAATCTGTTTTCTGATATTTCAAAGGTTTCATTTTCGTTCTGCCTTCTCCGCCCTGATAACAGCGTGCCTCCATGGCCATGGCCAGATCATTGGCTCGACGGAACGAAGAAACAAACAACGGAATCAGCAACGGGATCAGTGCCTTAACCTTTTTTATGATATTGCCGCTTTCAAAATCCGCACATCTTGCCATCTGTGCCTTCATAATTTTATCCGTTTCTTCCATTAGAATCGGAATGAAACGAAGTGCAATCGACATCATCATGGAAATTTCATGAACCGGAACCTTGATTTTATTCAATGGCTTCATTAAACTTTCCAAACCGTCTGTCAATTGATTGGGCGTTGTCGTCAATGTCATAAGCGACGACCCGATAATCAAAAAAATCAGTCGGATAGCCAGATAAAAAGCGGCTGAAATTCCCTCATAGGTCAAAGAAAATCTCCAAAATGAAATAATTGGTTCGCCCGGTGTCAAAAACAGATTAAACAATGCCGTAATGATGAGCAAAATGACAATTGCTTTCAAACCTCTGACGATAAATGAAAACGGCACTTTGGAAAGACGAATTATAAAAATCAAAAACGCCAGTGCAATCAAATAAATCGTCAGATTACGAAACATAAATAGCGTAACAATATATGCAATTGTACCTACCAGTTTTACACGAGGGTCCAGTTTATGTACAACCGAATCTGCCTGATAGTATTGTCCCAGAGTAATATCTTTGAGCATGTGTGTAATATCCTTCTAACATAAAAACCAATTCACAGTTAATCTCGTTCCGAATAAATGAAAAGAACTCTCAATGAACTATATTTATTTTTCAAAATGTTTTTCAATATATCTATTTCAATATATCTCTTTCAATATAATTTATCGGATTATGGCATTCCTCATCATCACAACATCAGATTGTTCCCTTAACATCATGATATAAATTTACCAAAGCTTCAGCAGCATCCGAAAGTGTAGTCACACTTTCATCTACCGGATATCCCAATTCTTTTACCTGATGCATGATATCGGTAACGGTAGGAACCGCAAGCCCGATTTCTTCCAGTTCCTGTTTGTGGGAAAATACTTCCTTGGGCGTTCCGTCCAAAAAGACCTCCCCATGATTCATAACAATAATCCGCTCTGCATAATCCGCAACATCATCCATACTGTGTGAAACCAGAATAATGGTACATTTCATTTTTTTATGCAAATCGCGAATCATATTCAGAATTTCTTCCCGGCCTTTCGGGTCAAGACCGGCCGTAGGCTCATCCAAAATCAAAACCTGTGGTTTCATCGCAATTACACCTGCAATTGCCACACGACGTTTCTGTCCGCCTGACAAATCAAAGGGGGACTGATAAAAGAATTCATCCTCTAACCCAACCATTTTTAAGGCTTCATATGCTCTTAATTCCACTTCTTTTTTAGGTAGCCCCAAATTCTTAGGACCAAAGCAGACATCCGAAAAGACATCCACTTCAAATAATTGATGTTCCGGGTACTGAAAAACCAATCCGACCTGACTACGCAGTTTCTTTCTGTCAAAATCATCGTCATGGATATCTTCTCCATTAAAATAGATTTCTCCTCCCGTTGGTTTTATCAGTCCGTTTAAATGCTGAACCAGTGTGGATTTTCCGGAACCCGTATGACCGATCAGACCAATGAACTGTTCATCCGCTAAAACCAGATTAATATCTTTTAAAGCCGCAACTTCCATGGTTGTGCCTTCTTCATATATGCAGTTTACGTGATTTAGGATAATAGGCACTGTAATTCCTCCATAAACTCTTTTGTCGTTAAAATTCCCTTTGAGAAAGGCATTCCTGCTTTCCTGCATGCTTCTGCTAACAATGTGACCTGCGGAACAGTTAGCCGCAGCTTCTGCAGCTCATCAACCTGCGAGAAAATTTCTTTTGGTGTTCCTTCCATTCGGATTTGTCCTTTATCCATGACAAAGACCTTGTCGGCATAAACAACTTCTTCCATATAATGGGTAATGAGAATAACGGTTATATTCTCAACCTGATTTAACGCACGTACGGCGCGGATGACTTCTTTCCTTCCTTGCGGGTCGAGCATCGCTGTCGGCTCATCCAAAACAATGCATTTCGGATGCATGGCAAGCACTCCGGCAATGGATACACGTTGTTTCTGACCACCGGACAGTTTATTGGGAGAATGCTTCCGATACGCATACATTCCGACAGCTTTCAGGCTTTCTTCCACTCTCTGCCAGATTTCTTCTGTAGGAACCCCCATATTTTCAGGTCCAAATCCCACATCTTCTTCTACCACCTGTCCAATAATCTGATTATCCGGATTCTGAAATACCATTCCGGCATTTTTTCGGATATCCCAGATATTTTTTTCGTCTCTGGTATCCATTCCGGCTACATAAATGGTTCCGTCAGACGGAGACAAAATGGCATTCATGTGTTTGGCAAGGGTTGATTTACCGGAACCGTTATGTCCTAAGATGGCAATAAAATCGCCCTCTTTAATATCCAGATCAACACCATCAACGGCTTTGGTAATTCCCTCTACATTGCCTTCTTCGTCTCTGTGTATATATTCAAATGTCAGCTTTTTTGTCTTGATCATACTCATATCAATCAGTTTCCATCCTTTTCATTCTGCAATAGATGCCGGATATAAATTTTCAAAATCGTTATGCCTGTTTTTCAAGTTGTGTTATACTATAAAAGGCGTAGATGAAAAAATTGGGCACACCCCATTTTCTATACAGATTGGAGTAATTATGGCTAAAAAAAATTACAATTATGATGATTTTAACAAACCGCAGAAAAACGAAAAATTCCGTCCTATATTTATGGCGGTTCTTGCGATATTCGCAATCGGTTATTTAATCGTTTATCGCGTCTATATCAGTCAGATGCCAAACAATCCCTCAGAGCCGGAACCCGAAGCCATCGTTTCCGAAGCTTCTCTAAATAATTCCGGCACTCCTCAACCTATATCCGATGTTCAAACAGATTCTTTCATTGAAGATACCGTTACCATTGAAAATGCAGATACATCCTCGCTTGCAGTCTCTCCTTCAGAAACAACAAAAGATGCCACTACTGCCAACAACCAATCTATGGAGGCACCCGGTGACCAGATAAATGACATATCTTCGGAAGAAGAAACATATACTGAAGAAACATTATCCCAAAGAAAGGAACTGGTCATGTATTCCGAGGAGCGAATTCTTTATCAGGACGGTTTCTTCTATCAACCTATTACAGACGATGTAAAGGAAAGGATTTATGGTCTTTCCTATAAAACCGACTGCACCATTCCTTATGAAGATCTGCGCTATGTCTCCGTGTTGTATTATAATTTTGAAAATCGGATACAAACCGGTGAAATCATCTGCAATAAAGCAATCGCAAAAGATCTTGTGGAAATCTTTTATGAACTGTATTGTAATCAATATCAGATTGACAAAATCCGCCTTGTAGATGAGTATAACGCAGACGATGACTTATCCTGCGCCGACAACAATACCTCCTGCTTCAACTTCCGTACAGTTGACGGAAGCAATACTTTGAGTAAACACGCACAGGGAGTTGCCATTGATATTAATCCTTTTCAAAATCCCTATGTCACCTATCCCAACGGAAAAGAACGCATTTCTCCTGCCGGAAGCGAACCTTATGCTGACCGTAGCAGCGGTCTTAGCCATATGATCACGGAAGATGATCTGTGTTACAAATTGTTTATTGAACACGGTTTCACATGGGGTGGTCACTGGAAAACCTTGAAAGACTATCAACATTTCCAAAAGGCGCTGTAAATTAACGTCCTGCCAGATCCTGTAACTGTTTTACCAATTCCAAATCCGACTGCTGGACACGGATATTGGTAGTAACGGGATCCTGACCGGGATTGATTACAGTCAGCTCAATAATGGTACCTTCTGTAATTCCTTTTCCGAACATTGTTTTAATAAATGCAACAAATTTCGGATGAGTGCTTTCAAATTTCTTTAATGCAGTCATGATCTGCATCATTGCTGCGGGATTCATCATAATTATTTCCTCTTTTCGTTATCTATTATCTATTCCTTTTACTCTCTTTTGTAATGAAAGTGACTACATTGGTATCCGTTCCAAATCCGGCACCCTCCACCTTCAAATTGTTGGCTACAATCCGCAACCGCCGCCGCTTTAATTATCATGTCCATTTGATCTGCTCTGTCCCAGACCTCTTTTCCCTGCATAGCTATTTTTCCGGCTGATCTTCTTGCTATACTGAATTATATCATTTCTTATTCTTTTCATATATGAGGGACAATCCGACCAGCGTCAGCTCATTATCCACGGTTACCTCATGCTTACATTGCGGGATGATTTTGGATGATAGTCCTCCGGTAGCAACAACCGGGCTTTCATATCCAAGTTCTTCCCATATTCTGTCAATAATACCATCAATGGCGGCTGCCTGACTGTAAATGATTCCGCTCTTCATACAGTCGATGGTATTTTTGCCAAGAATTTTCTTTGGTGAATCCAGACTGATTTTAGGTAATTGAGAAGTACGATTTACCAGAGAGTCCAAAGATACCCGGACTCCCGGTATAATCATACCACCAATATAGTTTTTATTTTGATCCAATACACTGACTGTTGTCGCAGTTCCCATATCAATCATAATTAACGGTGCACCATAAAGATGCAGACCTGCTACGGCATTTACAATCAGATCGGCACCCACCTGCGCCGGATTTTCCATTAAAATATTCAAGCCGGTTTTTACCCCCGGACCGACAATCATACATTCCAGTCCGAATAATTTATCAATTGCCATCTGCAGTGTCCGGTTAATGGGCGGAACTACAGACGAAATAATACATCCGGTAACGGCAGATTTTTCAATCCGATACAACTCAAACAACACATTGAGTGTTGCCGCATATTCCAGCTCTGTTTTCAATGTATCGGTTGCAATTCTTTCAAAAAACAGAATCTTTTCATCTTCAATGCAACCAACCACAATATTCGTATTTCCGACGTCGATGGCCAAAATCATAATTCTTCTCCTTTTATGTACGTAAACGGATAAAATGGCACCGATCGCAACCGGTATGGTAACGAGCGAAATACTTAAAAACGGTGTACGAATCGTACCAAGAGGGGTTGTTCCCATAATGATGGTGATGGCGAGAAGCAGTGCTAACTCAACCATAGTCAGGGTGTCAAACTTTTTCTTTTATGTTTCCATTTTTCTTCTCTTTTGATAAAACGTCTTGCGACTGTCTTCTAAAGCGAAACAATCCAAAGAATTACATTGACAATCATGATTTGCGAATAAAGATGTGAATGGTTGCCGCCTAAATGGTCAGCACCAAAACTTTTTGCATAGATACATCGATGCATTTTCCTTTGGAATAACGCTCAATTTAAAAAATATCATAGCAATCCGTTTTTGTAAACCTTTGTTTGTCATTTTATGCAAGAAAAAAGACCACCGCCAAAGCGATGGTCTCTTAAAATGCTGTTTGTGTTTTGGAAAGGTATCTCAAATTATACTAACTCAAGAACAACTTCCATTGCTGCGTCACCTTTACGTTCGCCGATTTTGATGATACGTGTGTATCCACCTTTGCGGTCAACATATTTGGGTGCGATTTCATCAAATAATTTTGCAACAAGATCAACTTCTTTTGTATTTCTCTTCTTACCTGCATTCTGTGTAGGAACTTCGGTAACAGGATATAATACTTTTAACATCTGTCTTCTTGCATGAAGTCTACTGGGAAGATCTTTTTTGATTTCCTTTTCTACTTCATCATAAACAGTAACTTTCTTACCGTCTACCACTTCTTTTACTCTCTTGCCGTCAGAATCTTTTCTTGCAACTTTTGCTTTTACCTTAACAGTTTCAAAGTTGTCTTTTTCTTTTACAGCAAGTGCAATTAAACCTTCTGCAATTTTGCGAACTTCTTTTGCTCTTGCTTCTGTAGTAACGATCTTACCATGATAAAGTAAATTTGTTACCTGATTTCTTAATAATGCTTTTCTCTGACTGCTTGTTCTGCCAAGTTTTCTGTATTTTGCCATTTTAAAATCCTCCATTCTTGGTCCACCGGACAACGCTCTTTGGACTTATATATCCGGCAGTTGTTGATTGCCAATCATGAGTATGTATATAAATGCTCATCGGCCTTACTTTATATACAAATCATTTTTATTCTTCGCCTGAATTTAATTCAAGACCTAATTCTTTTAACTTCGCCAAAACTTCTTCTAATGACTTACGTCCAAGGTTACGAACCTTCATCATATCATCAGAAGTCTTGTTTGTTAATTCTTCAACGGTATTGATGTTTGCTCTCTTTAAGCAGTTGTATGAACGAACAGACAACTCTAATTCATCAATACTCATCTCTAATACTTTTTCTTTTTCATCGTCTTCTTTTTCAACCATAACTTCTGCGCTCTTAGCGTTTTCAGATAAGTCGATAAAGAGTTTGAGATGCTCACTAAGTACTTTTGCAGCAAGGCTGACTGCATCATCCGGAAACAGCGTTCCGTTGGTATATACATCTAATGTTAATTTGTCATAATCTGTAACCTGACCGACACGGGTATTTTCAACGGTCATGTTTACTCTTTCAACAGGTGTGTAGATAGAATCTACAGCGATAACACCGATGCGCAATCCATCGCCTTTATTTTTGTCAGCACTTACATATCCTCTACCGTTTGTAATGGTAAGTTCCATGTATAACTTACTGTCTTTACCGCCGCTTAATGTAGCGATAACCTGGTCCTTGTTGATGATCTCGATATCCGAATCAACCTGAATATCAGATGCTCTTACAACACCTTCGCCTTCAAACTCGATATAAGCGAGTTTGGGTTCATTGGATGCGCTGGTATTTTTGATTGCAAGACTCTTTAAGTTCATGATGATTTCGGTAACATCCTCTTTTACTCCGGGGATGGATGAAAACTCATGTAATACACCATCAATCTTAACCTGGCTAACTGCTGTACCGGGTAAAGAAGAAAGCATGATTCTTCTTAAAGAATTACCAAGGGTAATACCATAGCCTCTTTCCAAAGGCTCAACAACAAATTTTCCGTACTTCTTATCTTCTGAGATTTCAACAACTTCAATATTCGGTCTCTCAAAATCAAACACTGCAATACCCTCCTTACAAAACGGTTATTATTTGGAGTATAACTCGACGATAAGCATTTCGTTGACAGGAACATCAATCTGTTCTCTTGTCGGAAGTGCTTTTACAGTTCCTTTGAGTGCTTCCAAATCCTGATCCAACCATTCCGGTGAAATTCTACCGGCTGTTACTTCAACGATATCTTTATATCTCTGTAAGCTCTTGGATTTTTCTCTGATTTCAATAACATCTCCAGCTTTTACCAAGTATGAAGGGATGTTTACTGATTTTCCGTTTACCAATACATGTTTGTGGTCAACAATCTGTCTTGCTTCTCTTCTGGTTCTTGCAAAACCAAGACGGAAAACAACGTTATCCAATCTTGACTCTAACATTGTCATAAGGTTTTCACCAGTCATACCTTTTTTACGATCAGCTTTTTCGTAATAATTTCTGAAAGGTTTTTCCAATACGCCGTAGATGAATTTTGCTTTCTGTTTCTCACGTAACTGTAAGCCGTACTCGCTCATCTTCTTACCTGCTCTTGCAGATTTACGATTGGATTTTTTGGTATATCCCAAATATGTGGGATCTAAGTCTAAAGATCTGCATCTTTTTAATACCGGTGTTCTGTTAACTGCCATTTTAATTATCCTCCTACTATTGTTTACAATGAGCAATCTCCACTTATGCCATGCATGTCTGTGGATTCATCTTCTTCCAATGGTTTATAAAAGTTCTGTTTATTTATAGTAAAATTATACACGACGGCGTTTGGGCGGGCGGCATCCATTGTGAGGAACCGGTGTTACGTCTTTGATACTTGTAACTTCCAAACCTGCTGCCTGAAGAGCACGGATTGCTGCTTCACGTCCTGATCCGGGTCCTTTTACAAAAACATCTACTGTCTTTAATCCATGAATTAATGCTGCCTTTGTAGCAGTTTCTGCTGCCATCTGTGCTGCATATGGAGTAGATTTTCTTGAACCTCTAAAACCAAGACCACCTGCACTTGCCCAGCTCAATGCGTTACCTTCTGTATCTGTTAATGTAACGATTGTATTATTGAAAGATGACTGGATATGTGCCTGTCCGCGTTCAACGTTTTTCTTAACACGCTTTTTTGTAACTCTTTTCGTTGCTACTTTTTTAGCCATTTTAAACTAACCTACTTTCTTGATATGCTTTCAATTATTTTTTCTTGTTTGCTACGGTTCTCTTCGGACCTTTTCTTGTTCTTGCATTGGTCTTAGTCTTCTGACCACGAACAGGAAGTCCTTTTCTGTGACGGATACCTCTGTAGCATCCGATTTCCTGTAATCTCTTGATGTTTAAAGCGATTTCTCTTCTTAAATCACCTTCTACAGTCTGTGTTGCATCAATTACTTCACTGATTCTTTTAACTTCTTCATCTGTTAAATCTCTGCAACGAGTGTCAGGATTCACATTTGCTTCTGCTAAAATACGATTAGAACTTACTCTACCAATACCATAGATGTAAGTTAAACCGATCTCAACACGTTTGTCTCTGGGTAAGTCTACACCTGCAATACGAGCCATTTTAAAAATTCCTCCATTTGTTTACTTGTTGCAACTTTTTATAAAATTGCAAGCAGATACTAATTGATTGGGGGATGCACAATATCCCCAACCGGGTAAATACCCGATCTTTCCGATACTAAAGGTTGTCTTCTCGGTATCAATAAGTAATCTCCCGTAGGCTCATCTACGTTCAATTATCTTAATCGTACACATCCCGATGACGGCGGTCTGTGTACTTCAGCCGCTTTCTTTGATTCCTAAAAGCTCCACGTCTGGTCTGTTAATTGTGGATTATCCCTGTACCTGTTTGTGCTTGGGATTTTCACAGATAATTCTGATTTTCCCTTTTCTTTTAATTACTTTGCATTTTTCGCAAATCGGTTTTACTGATGATCTAACTTTCACGTTAAACCCTCCTTTCACAAAAAGACCATTTTGTATTATAGCATTAAGGCATAGCAATGGCAAGAACTTTTTTTAACTTGTCGTTTTTCTTATCATTTTTCTTCATGCCGGCTTGCTGCCAAAGCCACAATCATTGTTTTATTTATCTCTCCAGATGATTCTTCCTTTTGATAAATCATAAGGGGATAATTCCAAGGTTACTTTGTCTCCGGGTAAGATACGGATGAAGTTCTGTCTTAACTTTCCACTGATGTGGGCCAAAACCTTGTGTCCGTTTTCCAACTCTACCTGAAACATGGTGTTGGGTAACTTTTCAACTACTGTTCCTTCAATTTCGATTACATCTGCTTTTGACATATTATACCTCCGCATTATTCATGTGTTGCCAAAATAGTTTCATTGTTCTTTTTATTTCATGATCGTACAATTTCTCACCACGCTGCAGTTTTTCTGCAATCTCCTGTGTGGAATACTTTTGATTGATCTGAACATGCTTCATTGATTTTTTCTTTGGATTTGCCAGTGTTTTTAATTCTCCGTCTGCCAGATAAACAAATCCGTTTTCTTCCTTTATAATGATGTAGGCATGGCCCTTATCATGTCCGGTCATTGCCACCGCTATCTTACCGATCATATCATTTCCTCTTAATATAATGTAAGAATATCCGGTTCTCCGTCGGGCATGATCAGAATGGTATTTTCGTAATGTGCCGAAATACTTCGATCTGCCGAAGCAACCGTCCAGTCATCATCCAGCCAGTCGACATCTCCGGTTCCTAAATTGATCATTGGCTCTACAGCCAGTGTCATTCCTGCACAAAGCCGAATACCTCGCTTTTTCATTGCATAATTCGGAACCTGTGGATCTTCATGAAGATGTGTTCCAATTCCATGTCCGACTAAATCCCTTACAATACCGTATCCGAACTGACTGATATATGAAGCAATGGCATTGGATATATCATGTAAATGATTTCCATTCTTTGCCATTTTTATACCTTCAAAAAAGCTTTGTTTGGTCCGTTCCATCAATAAAGTGGCTTCTTCGCTGACCTTTCCTACCGGAAAAGTTCTTGCCATATCGGAATGATATCCTTTATAAATCAATCCTGCATCCAGGCTGATAATATCGCCTTCTTTTAAGATCGTACTTTTTTTCGGGATGCCGTGTACAACCTCTTCATTTACGGAAGTACATATGGAAGCAGGATAGCCATTATAATTTAAAAAGTTTGGAACACATCCATGCGCCCGGATCAATTTGTCACCAAGCTCATTGATTTCCATTGTGGATATTCCCGGCTTAATTGCCTGCTCTAAGTTGTAAAAGACATCGGCTAACAATTTGCACGACTCTCGCATAAGTTCAATTTCTCTTGCAGATTTAATTGAAACAGCCATTTTTATTCTCCCAAAATTTCAACAATGGCAGCAAAAACATCTTTCATGTCCACTGTTCCGTCTACACTCTTTAACACACCTTTTGCTTCATAGAAGTCGATTAAAGGCTGTGTCTGTTCATGATATACGTTTAAGCGGTTCTTTACGGTTTCCGGCTGGTCGTCATCGCGGATGATCAGTTCCTTGCCGCACACATCGCAAATGCCTTCTGTCTTAGGAGCATTGTATACAACATGATATGTTGCACCACAGGCTACACATGCACGTCTTCCGCCCATACGGTTGATGATGTTTTCATCCGGAACATCTACGTTTACTGCGTAATCAATTTTATCACCCAGCTTTGTCAATGCTTCATCCAGAACATTTGCCTGAGGAATGGTTCTTGGAAATCCATCCAGAACATAACCGTTTTTGCAATCATCCTGGGCAACACGGTCCAATAAAATTTTAACCGTCAATTCATCGGGAACCAGTTTTCCCTGATCCATATATTGTTTCGCTTCCTTACCAAGCTCTGTACCGTTTTTGATATTTGCTCTGAAAATATCACCGGTAGAAACATGGGGGATACCGTATTTTTCTGCAATCATTTTGGCCTGTGTACCTTTTCCGGCACCGGGCGCACCTAACATAACAATTTTCATCTGAAACCTCCGCGCTGAATACGCAAGCATGGGACATGACGGTAAACCGCCTGCCCCAAATTGCGTTTTTCATATTCTAGTCATTTAAGAACCCTTTGTAATTTCTTACCAAAAGCATGGCTTCAATCTGTTTGATTGTCTCTAAAACAACACTTACGATAATGATTAAGCTTGTTCCGCCAAAGGAAACGCTTGCACCGAACACTCCGTTAAATACATAAGGAATGACGGCGATAATAAGCAGTCCGCATGCTCCGATAAAAATAATATATTTCAGAATTCTGTTTAAATATTCGGTCGTGGGCTTACCGGGTCTGATACCCGGGATAAATCCACCTGATTTTTTAATGTTGTTTGACACCTCTAAAGGATTAAATGTAATGGATGTATAGAAGTAAGCAAAGAAGATTACCAATAATACATACACAAGCAATCCAATGGAATAAATCGGTGTACTCGGTTTGCACCAGTTATTGGAATTCAAACCTTTTAAAATTTCGCCCCAAACACCTTGTCCCTGTACATTGAGTAACTGACAGATGACAATGGGGAACTCCATCAGAGATGAAGCAAAGATAATCGGGATAACGCCGGCTGTATTAATCTTTAAAGGAATCACGGAGCTCTGTCCGCCAACAGTACGTCTTCCCTGTATTTTTTTTGCGTATTGAACCGGAATTTTACGAATACCGCCATTTAAAATAACAACGATAACAACCATTCCCAATACCACAGCAATAATTACAACTGCAGCAACTACGCCTAATGCAATCGTAGAAGCACCTTTTACGAACTGATCGAATAAGTTGGCAAAATCACTGGGCAGTCTGGAAATGATATTGATAATCAAAACGATGGAAATACCGTTTCCGACACCTTTTTCGGTAATTCGTTCACCAACCCACATAAGAAACGCGCTACCTGCTGTCAAAGCAGCGATAACAACGATATAATCAACAACTTCTACATCGCCCTGCAATAAGCCCTGATTACCAAATCCGATAGCCATGGCAGAAGATTCAATCAATGCCAGACCAACCGTTACATAACGGGTAATCGCCTGAATTTTTTTACGTCCATCTTCACCGTCTTTTTGCATCTCTTCCAATTTCGGAATTGCGATGGTCAAAAGCTGCATAATAATGGAAGATGTAATATAGGGGGTAATATTCAATGCCAGTACCGACATTCTTAAAAAAGAACCTCCGGTAAAAGCATCAAAAAAGCCAAAAGTACCTGCGGTCTGCTGTTCAAACCACTGAGCGAAAAACTCTCTGTTTACACCCGGGACGGGTAGTTGGCATCCAAAACGGATGACAACTAACATCACGAATGTAAAAAGCAGTCTGTTACGAACCTCTTTTACTTTAAAGGCATTGGTTAAGGTTTTAAACATTAAATCACCTCTGCTGTTCCACCAACTGCTTCAATCTTAGCTTTTGCTGCTTCACTGTAAGCATTTACTTTAACTGTAAGCTTCTTGGTAATTTCTCCGTTTCCGAGAATCTTAACTCCGTCTTTTGCTGCATCGATAATACCTGCCTTGATTAATGCTTCAACATCAACGGTAGCACCATCTTCAAATTTCTTATCCAATACAGATAAGTTGATTGCAACGATTTCTTTTGAATTTCTATTTTTGAAGCCTCTCTTAGGGATTCTTCTGTATAACGGCATCTGTCCGCCTTCGAAACCAATTCTGGGTGCTCCAGAACGGGCTTTCTGACCTTTATGTCCTTTGCCGGCTGTCTTTCCGTTACCAGATCCATGTCCACGGCCTCTTCTAAAATTATCACTGTGTTTAGAGCCTTCAGCAGGTCTTAAATTTGATAATTCCATGATCGTACCTCCTTTAGGAATCAATTATGCTTCTTCAACTTTTACTAAGTGTTTTACCTGATTAACCATACCTCTTACAGCATCGTTATCGGGTAATTCAACGGTCTTGTTAACTTTCTTTAATCCTAAAGCGGTAACTGTTGCTCTGTGTTTAGGAATAGCACCGATCGGGGATTTTACTAAAGTTACTTTAATTTTTTTATCTGCCATTTTTACTTCCTCCTTATGCCATGATCTCGCTTACTGCTTTACCACGGTTTTTAGCTACTTCTTCAGGAGTCTTTAACTGGCTTAAGCCTTCGATTGTAGCAAGTACAACGTTCTGCTTATTGTTGGAACCTAAAGATTTTGTACGAATATTCTTGATGCCTGCAAGTTCGCAAACGTTACGTGCGGGACCGCCGGCGATAACACCTGTACCTTCGGGAGCTTTCTTCAAAAGCACGGTAGCACTTCCGAATTTACCGTAGATATCATGTGTAATACTGTTGTTTTCATCTAATGCAACAGATACAAGTCTCTTTGTTGCGTCTTCTTTTCCTTTACGGATTGCTTCCGGAATTTCAGTAGCTTTTCCAAGACCTGCACCAACGTGTCCGTTGCCGTCACCTACAACAACAAGTGCTGTAAAACGCATGTTACGACCACCTTTTACTACTTTTGTTACACGTTTGATGGAAACAACTTTTTCTGTAAGCTCTAAATTGCTTGTATCGATAATTGTTCGTTTCATTTAAGTCTGTCTCCCTTCCTAAAATTCCAAACCGGCTTCTCTGGCTGCGTCAGCCAAAGCTGCGATTTTACCTGTATATACAAATCCACCTCTGTCAAAAACAACTGTTTTGATGCCTTTTTCAAGAGCTTTCTTTGCGATTACTGTTCCTAAATATGCTGCTGCTTCAACGTCATTGGTTTTCTTTAATTCAGCTTTTACATCTTTTTCAAGAGTAGAAGCAGAAACTAATGTATGACCTACTGTGTCGTCGATAATTTGAGCATACATATGATTATTACTTCTGAAAACAGCCAAACGAGGTCTTTCAGATGTTCCGTTTAAAGAAAAACGCATTCTTTTATGTTTTTTAACACGAATTTCACTTCTTGATTCTTTATTAACCATTTTTCACACTCTCCTTATCTTATTTCTTACCGGTCTTACCGACTTTACGTCTGATCACTTCATCAGCATACTTAATACCTTTACCTTTATAAGGTTCAGGTCTTCTCTTATCT
>JAEDFR010000198.1 GCA_016297945.1 Lachnospiraceae bacterium
GGAACCTGTCCCCGTACTTATCCTGCAATCATCATACACAGTGGTATGGTGACAATTGATAATAATGTGGTAATCCCAAAAAGTTCCGTTCCGTAATAATCGTCTCTGCCATAAAGAATCGCCATGGTGATCGTCATCGCCCCTGAAGGGCAGGCCCCAGTCATGGCAGCAACGATCCTCATCTGTTCATCAATCGGTATATATCTTAATAATAAAGCAAAAATAGCCGGTGATACGACCGTCCGAAGAAGCACAACAAAAAACATCCGCTTCTTTTTCAGAGTTGCTCCCAAATTTAACTGAGCCATAATTGCGCCGGATAAAAGCATGGCCAACGGCGTATTCATATCCGCAATCGAATTCATGGCAAAGGAAATATCCGTCGGAATCTTTAACTGAAAGATAAAGCAGATCATCCCTCCGAACACAGCGATCAGACAGGGATTAATGAGCTTTTTCGGCTGAAAACCGGAAGAATCCAGAAGCATGATACCGTGGGTCCAGCAAAAAATATGAAATGTTGCAACAAAAACGGTGGCGTATATAACACCGATACTGCCAAAAACCGCATATCCCAGCGGAATACCGATAAAGCCGCAATTTGTATAAGTTACAGCAAATTTTTCTACTGCCAGGTCGTATCCTTCCTTTTCATGAAGAAGGAAATGGGCCAATACAATAGAAATTAAATAACTCAGTACAGCCAGTGCAAACAATATCCCCATATTTTTCAGTAAGGATACATCATACTCCATCTGAAAGGACATAAATATCAATATGGGATTTACTACCAGTGTACTTAAACGTGACAGTTTTGTTTTCGTGTTATTATCAATAATGCCTGTTTTATAGCACAGGACACCGACAGCCATAATAATAAATATTGATATAATCTTTCCGAGTACGGTTGATACAACCATTTTTCTCTCCTTTAGTCAACTTCGAGTGTAATATAGGAATTTTTTTAATAATTCCTTCTCCTCATCGGAAGTCTAACATTTTTTCGATATTGCTACCTCCTTTTTTTATAAATTACAGCAGGGAAGCACGCAGCTCCTCTCCGGATTTTGCACTTAAATATGCCGGTGCAATATCAAACACCGTCTTACATCCGCTCTGACCTTCTTTTGAAAGGCGATATGCGGCACGTGCATATGCAACAATAACAGAAGCTGTAAATTCCGGATTGGAATCCAGTTTTAAACCGTATTCGATCACATGTTTATTCTCTTTGTTCCATCCTGTAACACCGCTTCTTAAAACGAAACCGCCGTGCGGAATACCGCTGTGATTTTTCTTGAGTTCCTCTTCACTGATAAAATGGACAGTTGTATCATAATCCGCAAAATAATTTGGCATTGTAACAATCTCGTGCTCGACTTTTGCAGCATCCGCGCCCTCTTCAAGAACAACAAAACATTCTCTTGTATGTTTCTGTCTTGTTGTAAGTTCCGGATTTTCTCCGCTGCGTGCTGCTTCCAGAGCAGCTTCAACAGGAATAGTGTACTGTTTTGCATCTTTGACACCTTCAATACGGCGAATCGCATCCGAATGTCCCTGGCTGACACCTTTTCCCCAGAAAGTATAATCTTTTCCTTCCGGAAGGATTGCGTTTGCGTACATACGATTCAAAGAGAACATTCCCGGATCCCAGCCTACAGAAATAATGCCCACATGACCGCTTTCTTTTGCAGATGCGTCAACATTCGCAAAATGCTCCGGAATTCTTGCATGCGTATCGAAACTGTCAACCACATTGAAAAGTTTTGCATATACCGGCGTCTGTTCCGGAAGATCTGTTGCACTTCCGCCGCATAAGATCATAACATCGATCTTATCTTTCCACGCTTCAATGTCAGCTATATTACACACAGATGCAGACTGGGTAAGAACAGTCACCGTCTCCGGATTTCTTCTTGTAAATACTGCCACAAGTTCCAGATCATCGTTCTGTTTTATCGCACATTCAACACCTCTGCCTAAATTTCCATAACCAATAATACCAATTCTAATGCTCATAATAATCCTACTTTCTGTTCAATTTATTGTGTCAATATTATACCCCTCGCGTTTTTTTTTGTAAATAAAAAAATCGGACGGAGCTATCAATAAATAACTCCGCCCAAATAATATGTTATTCCTGAATCACTTCACAGATATAACGAATCAGCACTTCCGGCTATAGATTTTATCTCCGATCAACCAGATTAAAAACCCGGTTACCGGTGCTCTTGGAATAAAGCTTGCAAAAAATTTATATAGATATTCTCTGCGCAAAAAATCCGCACACTCTAACGATGAATTATAAGCCATATCATACTGCACTTTGAAATAGCAAGAAACAATAATCAAAAATACAAACACCGCCAGGGTACCTATAAATAACCTCAGCCATTTTTTCTCCGGCAATGGATTGCGCTTTTTCGGATTTTTCTGAAAAGAACGTATGCACCATCTGACACAAACAGCCAAAAGCATACCTATTATTTCAGCGAAATATATACCCATCAGAGCCAATTCATTATGCCAGAAAATAATAATCGTGTTTAAGCATTCCCATTCACAATAGACAAAAAAGCCTATTAATAAAAACAGGATACATTTTTTTAAAAATTGTCCAATTAATAATCTTTTTTTCATAACGCTCACATTTCACTCAAAAAACTTCTCTTCTGATTTTCCATCAATTTTATGTATACGGAATGGACCTGTAAAATTGCCTTTGTTATCCATATCAGCATAAAGAATAATTTCAAAATCATCTTCTGCACCAAATCCATCATCATCGGCCCAATATCGTCCGTCCGTCTGTATTGTCCAAAAACATCGGAATCCATCTTCATGCCGCAGCAAAACAACACCAAACTCGTTTCTTTCACTGCCGTCGAATTTTACCGGTCTTTCAAGATATATCGTCCATCTTCCCTGCTCAATTCCCGGAAAATCAACAAAATATCCTTCTTCATCGATAATGACTTTATGATTTGTTCCTTCCGGGTCGACGATTACCATCGGTTCACCCAAATAATATTTATGGTTTACTTT
>JAEDFR010000199.1 GCA_016297945.1 Lachnospiraceae bacterium
GCCACTGGCTCTATTTGTTTCCATTATATTTTACCCGATTCCGTTTCGCAAGTGCCCCGCAAAATTTTTCTCTTTTCCTCAAAAAAAGAAAGCCGATGGCTTTTTTCAGTCTAAGTCATCGGCTTTCATTAACAAACTTGCCTCTCCAAATGTACGAAGCGTTGGGGTCTTCTCGGACGTTTGACACATCAATAATCAGAAAAGTACTGTAAAGCCTTATAATAGGCTTATTTTTTTGTCAACTTTTTTGTTTTGCTATCTAGTAATATTTAGTGATATATGATATACTTGTGTAGAGGTGATACATTTGCGTGTGACAACATCAAAATCAAAAAATTCAGAATCATTTTATATTACTCAGTCTTATACAAATGCTCAGGGAAAAAGTACTTCAAAAACTATCCGAAAGCTGGGAACTCTGGCAGAACTATCAAAACGTCTCAATACGGATCGGGAAGGTGTAATGGAATGGGCGAATGAACAGGCACGACTCGAAACTCTGAAGTACAAAAGTGAAAAGGAAGATGCGATTGTCATGGTTCCTTTTCATTCTAACAAACTCATGGACTATCATAAGCAGAAGCTTTTCAATGGTGGATATCTTTTTCTCCAATCGGTTTACTATGGTCTCAAGATGGACTCCATATGTCGGAAAATCAAAAGCCGATACAGGTTTGAGTATGATTTAAATGCAATCCTGTCAGATTTGATCTATACCCGAGTGTTGGAACCTTCCAGTAAAAAATCTTCCTTTAAAGCTGCAAAGCAATTCCTTGAACCGCCAACTTACGAGCTCCACGATGTATATCGTGCTCTTTCAGTCCTTGCAGAAGAAATGGATTTTATTCAGGCAGAAGTTTACAAGAACAGTTTTTTTCTAGGCAATAGAAACGATCGGATTCTTTATTATGACTGTACGAACTACTATTTCGAGATTGAACAGGAAGACGGAGATAAAAAATACGGGAAAAGTAAAGAACACCGGCCAAACCCCATTATTCAGATGGGACTCTTTACGGACGGTGACGGACTGCCGTTAGCATTTTCCCTCTTTCCAGGGAATCAGAATGAACAAAAATCTTTAAAACCTCTGGAAACTAAGATTCTTCAGCAGTTCGGTTGTGAAAAATTTATATATTGTAGTGATGCAGGTCTTGCGTCCGAAGACAATCGAGTACTCAACCATATGGGACAGCGTGCATTTATTGTAACCCAATCGATCAAAAAACTCCCTGCCGAAGACCGGGCATGGGCGCTGGATAAGAGAGGATTCAAACGTTTATCAGATGATGTGACTGTTGATATCACGAAGTTGCCAGAAGATGACAAAGATCATCTCTATTATAAAGATGAACCGTTTACAACAAAAAAACTGCATCAACGGTTAATCATAACCTATTCTCCAAAGTATGCCGCTTATCAGAAGGCGGTTCGTGCGGAGCAGATCGCCAGGGCGGAAAAAATGGTTGCAAACGGATCTTTGAAACGGCAACGCAAAAACCCGAATGATCCTGCAAGATTTGTAAGCAAAATCGCTGCAACCGAAGAAGGTGAGAAAGCAAAGATTCACTATTATCTTGATCTGGATAAGATCGCCGAAGAAGAATTGTATGACGGACTTTATGCTGTCTGTACAGACCTGTTAGATGATGACGTTGCAGATATATTAAAAGTCAGCGAAGGAAGATGGCAGATTGAAGATTGCTTTAGAACCATGAAAACAGATTTTGAAGCAAGACCAGTCTATCTGAACCGTGAAGACCGCATCAAAGCACATTTTCTCACATGTTTTCTCGCTTTGCTACACTTCCGGTTATTAAAACGCTCTTTGAAGGGGGCTTATACCACGGAACAGTTAGTTCAGACCTTAAGAAATATAAAATTTGCGGATGTAGAAGAACAGGGATTCATGCCAGTATATGAGCGCAATGAAATAACCGATGACCTTCATGAAGCGTGTGGATTCCGGTCAGATTATGAGTTCATAACAAAACGTAAAATGAAAGGAATTCAGAAAAAAAGTAAACGAAGATAAAACATTACTATATTTCATGTATGCATTAAAAAGTGCCGCAACCCCAGTATTTATCAGTGGTTGTGGCACTTAATTAATTCTCAAAGTGTCAAAGACGAGATCTTATCATGGTACCGACATTCCTGCAAGTACCATTTATGCGGAAAACAAATATAAAAACGGATTGTGTTTACCAGGTTAATTCCAGATACAGATCCTTGTACTGCTTCGCAGAATTATCCCATGAAAGATTCTTATCCATATCTCTCTGAACCATTTCGTCCCAGCACCAGCGATTGGTGAAATACAGCGTTTTCGCCCTATTGATCGCATCCAGTAACAGACCGGCATCGTAATGATTGAAGGTGAAACCATTTCCTGAATTATAGTACATATTATAAGGTTCTACTGTATCTTTCAGGCCGCCGGTCTCACGGACGATCGGAACTGTACCGTAATGCATGGCAATTAACTGGGTCAGGCCACACGGCTCAAACTGTGAAGGAACCAGAAGCGCATCTGCGCCTGCATAGATTCTGTGAGCTCTCGTTTCATCATACATAATATTCGAGCATACATTTCCCTTGTAAGCATTTTCATAATACCGGAAGGAATTTTCGTAAATCGGATCACCCGTACCGAGTACAACAAGCTGCGTATGTTCATCCATAATCTGAGGAATAATAGCATTGACCAGATCCAGACCTTTCTGATCCGTCAGTCTGGAAATCAGTCCGATCACAAACTTATGATCATCCTGAACAAGTCCAAGCTCCTGCTGCAGCCTGCGTTTATTTTCCTTTTTCTGATCCAGTACATTTGTAATATCATAATTTGCATACAGTCTGGAGTCCGTACTGGTATTCCAGATGTCATAGTCAATACCGTTTACGATGCCTCTCAGCTTACGGGAATGATATCTCAGATGAGCATCCAGCTTTTCTCCATAGTATGCGGTCTGAATTTCTCCTGCATAAGTATTGCTTACTGTGGTAATAATATTCGAATAAGTCAAACCGCCCTTCAGCAT
>JAEDFR010000054.1 GCA_016297945.1 Lachnospiraceae bacterium
GGCAAGTGGATTATATGGTGCAAGTGGTTCCTACAGCGCTTATCTGCAGGGAAGTACATACAATTCTTTTACATAAATTCATAAGGAGTGTCAGAAAACAATGAGCGAATACAAAATGAATACCAAATGTGTACAAGGCGGCTATCAGCCGGGAAATGGAGAACCGCGTCAGATTCCGATTATCCAGTCCACAACATTCCGTTATGAAACCAGTGAGGACATGGGAAAACTGTTTGATCTGGAAGCAAGTGGCTATTTTTATACAAGATTACAGAATCCGACAAATGATTATGTCGCTGCAAAAATTGCGGAATTGGAAGGTGGAACGGCAGCAATGCTGACTTCTTCCGGACAGGCTGCTAACTTCTTTGCATTGTTCAATATCTGTGAATGTGGTAGTCATATTGTGGCTTCTTCATCCATCTATGGCGGAACTTTCAATTTAATATCCGTAACGATGGCAAAGATGGGAATTGAAGTTACATTTGTTTCCCCGGATTGTACCAAAGAAGAACTGAATGCTGCCTTTAAAGACAATACCAGAGCTGTATTTGGGGAAACCATTGCCAATCCGGCATTGACCGTTTTTGATATAGAAAAATTTGCGAAAGCAGCTCATGAACATGGAGTACCATTGATTGTGGATAATACGTTCCCGACACCAATCAATTGCCGTCCGATAGAATGGGGCGCCGATATTGTGACACATTCTACAACCAAATACATGGACGGACATGGTGCAGCAGTCGGTGGAGCAATTGTAGATTCCGGCAATTTCGACTGGATGGCTCATGCAGAGAAATTCCCCGGACTTTGTACGCCGGATGATTCTTATCATGGAGTAACCTATGCGGAAAAATTTGGTAAAGAGGGCGCATTCATTACAAAATGCACGTCACAGCTTATGAGAGATTTCGGATGTATCCAATCTCCACAAAATGCTTTTATTTTAAATCTTGGCTTAGAATCTTTACATGTCAGAATGCCCAGACACGTTGAAAACGGACAGGCAGTTGCAGAATTTTTGCAAGGGCATGACAAAGTATTAAAAGTTAATTATCCCGGATTAAAATCAGATCCGTATTATGAAGTTGCACAGAAATATCTTCCTAACGGTGGATGCGGCGTTGTATCCTTTGAGTTAAAGGGCGGAAAGCCTGCTGCAGAAGCCTTTATGAAAGAACTGAAGTTGGCAGCAATTGAAACGCATGTGGCAGATGCTCGTACCTGTTGTCTGAATCCCGCAACATCTACGCACAGACAGATGACGGAAGAGCAGTTAATTGAGGCCGGCATTCCTGCCGGACTGATTCGGATTTCATGCGGTCTGGAAGATAAAGAGGATTTAATTGCCGATTTAGCTCAGGCATTGGATGCTGTTAAATAAAATCTTAAAATTGAATACAAAAGGGATTTATGATAGAATACCCTTGTTAAACAGTTTATTTAGGAGGATTTTTACATATGGAACAGTACAAACAGGAATTTATCGAATTCATGGTTGCTTCGGATGTATTGAAATTCGGTGATTTTACATTGAAAAGCGGAAGAAAATCGCCTTTCTTTATGAATGCCGGGGCATATGTAACAGGAGCGCAGTTAAAAAAGCTGGGAGAATATTACGCAAAAGCCATTCATGATAAATATGGTGATGATTTTGATGTCCTGTTTGGACCTGCATATAAAGGTATTCCGCTTGCAGTTGTAACCGCAATCGCGTTTAGTGAATTGTACGGAAAGGAAATCCGTTATTGTTCTGACCGAAAAGAGGATAAAGATCATGGAGCAGACAAGGGTGCATTTTTAGGCAGTAAATTAAAAGACGGTGACAGAGTTGTGATGATTGAAGATGTTACCACTTCCGGCAAATCCATGGAAGAAACAGTGCCGAAAGTAAGAGGGGCTGCTGATGTTACGATTGTAGGTCTGATGGTTTCGCTTGACCGTATGGAAGTTGGCAAAGGCGGAGAGAAAAAAGCACTCGATGAAGTGAAGGATTTGTATGGATTTGAAACCAATGCGATTGTGAGTATGGCAGAGGTTACCGAATATCTATACAACCGCGAATGTCAGGGAAAAGTTGTGATTGATGATACATTAAAAGCAGCAATTGATGCATATTATGAACAGTATGGTGCAAAATAAGGAGGGACTGCAGATGGAAGAAAAAATTTATAACACAATGAAACGTTCCGGCGGAATGAATATCACACTTGGAATTCTGATGATTGTTTTTGGTCTTACCGCCGGCGTATTGATGATTGTGACAGGTGGCAGATTGTTGGTAAAAAAGGCAGATATTTTATTCTAAAGGTTGAGATTATGCATAGAAGAGGTTATATGTTTACCGGCAGAAGTCATTCGGACAATGGCAAGATGTCGGCGACTTTGGGATTGATATCTTTTGTGTCCATGTGTCTGGTAATCTATCTGTCATATCGCTTAAAGGGAGCTATGAGTCCGAAGCTTGGAGCGGCGACTTTTTTTGCACTTTTAATTTCCATAGCAGGTGAAACTTTGGGGGTTATGTCACGCATGGAAAAAGATAAGTTTTATTTATTTCCGAATATCGGACTAATGTTGAATTCGTTGAGTTTATTTATCATTATCTGCCTGTTGTACATGGGTATTTATGATATTTGAAATTTGGAGGCATTGATGAAAGAAAGATGGAATTTGTGTATCGAACGCATCGGTGAAATTCAATCCGAGACATCCTTGCAGACAAAATGGGGAAGCTACTTTCGTGAAGTGGCTTCTTTTGTTTTGAATGTAGCAGCATTATGTGATGTGACGGATGAAGATTTTGAAACAGAACCGGAAAAGAGAAGAAAAGAACCGTTATTTTCCAAAAGGCATCAGAAAATCTGGAATGAAAAGACAATCGAAGGTTTGTACAATGGTTTACGAGAAAATAATTATGTAAACTCGTATTTAAATCCGGATTATGCAGTTGAAAAATTCGGAAAAAGGATGGGGCAGCTTTTATCCTTTGTATATGTTGAGATGTATGCCCTGCCTGTCTATGCGGCTGAGGCAGATTTGTTTGAAATCCTCATTCGTATGGAGTGGTTTGTAGAATTATACTGCATTTGTACGCAGGAAGACGACACCACCGAGGGAATAGAACAATCTGTATGGGAATGTTGTTATTATTTTATCAGTGATTATTATGATGTTGAAACAGAAAAAAGGGTTGGAGAAAAGGTGGACCCTTCTTATGATTTTGCATACCGTCTGATCATGGAAGCGGATTTGTCATCACCGGAATATCTGTACCGATATGGAGAGTATATTTCAGAAAACGAAATCGAAACGGTACGTCTGCTCAATGAAATGCCATACGAAGAGCTAAAGAAAATGGCAGATACCTACACAGAAGGTTATCGTATCGGTTTTGTTAAAGGCAATAAAGATTTATCCAAGAAGAAAGTTGTGAATATCATTTACCCGCTCGGCTTTGAAAAGGTAATCAAACTGGCTATCGGGAATTTTGAAAAAATGGGATTAAAACCTACCCTGATGCGCAATTCACATAGCATCTTTTTCAAACGTGCAGGCAGGGTAAACGGCTATTATTCTACAAGTGCCAATCGGCAGTTTGATTATGATCACCGGGAAGATGATGCACTGTTTTTGGATAAAAAGCTGATGAACCGGAAACTGGAAGTGTTGAAAGAAGCTTATATCCGGTTTGAAGATATTTCCAAAAAGCACGCCGGGCCTGCCTGGATAGAGGTATTCGGCGAACAGAATTTTGAACCGCAGGATAAAGATGCAGCATGCCATTATAGTGAAAAACAGCAGGAGTATGCGACGACCTTTGCTTCGCGGTCAGGAAAAATCATCAATACCTATATACCGGGCGAAGAAAGAAGTTTTACCATCATAGCATTTCCGATTGCAGAAATCGGACCGGACTATCGAGAAATCATGAAAGAGACCATCGCACTCAATACGCTTCCTTATCAGTTGTATGAGGATGTGCAGCAGATTATCATTGATGCACTGGATACCTGTGAATATGTAAAAGTCCTTGGTATGAACAAAAATAAGACGGATCTTACGGTGGCTCTTTGTACATTGAAAAATCCGGATAAGATGACAAAGTTTGAAAATTGTGTTGCGGATGTCAATATTCCGGTAGGGGAAGTATTTACTTCACCGGTTTTAAAAGGAACAAACGGTGTGTTGCATGTGAAAAAAGTATTTTTAAATGAGCTTTCGTTTGATAATCTGCAAATCACCTTCAAGGATGGTATGATTACTGATTATGATTGTACCAATTATGATGAACATGAAAAAAATGTGAAGTATATCAAAGATCATATTTTGCATCATCACGAGACGATTCCGATGGGTGAGTTTGCCATAGGAACCAATACAACCGCATATACCATGGGGCGCAAATACAAAATCGAAGATAAACTGCCTATTTTAATTGCAGAAAAGACCGGACCTCATTTTGCGGTTGGAGATACCTGTTATTCCCATGCTGAGGATGTTGCGGTATATAATCCGGACGGAAAAGAGATTGTTGCACGCGATAATGAGATTTCTCTCCTCAGAATGGATGAAGAGAAAAAGGAAAAGGCATATTTTCAGTGTCATACGGATATCACCATTCCTTATGATGAGCTGGGGCAGTTATATGGCGTGACCAAAGACGGAAATAAAATTATAATCATTGAAAACGGACGTTTTGTGTTGCCGGGCACGGAATTGTTGAATGAGACTTTTTGATGCACGCAAAAAAGGACAAGAAAAGCACAAGAAAACCCTTAAAAAGGTTGCACTTGACTGCTATTTTT
The DNA here is from genome assembly GCA_016297945.1 of Lachnospiraceae bacterium. GTDB lineage: Bacteria > Bacillota > Clostridia > Lachnospirales > Lachnospiraceae > UBA2882. The sequence continues at coordinate 4,812 of JAEDFR010000054.1, forward strand.
TGTAAACTATAATAGATTAATTACGTAAAGGAGTGGCATGATTATGGCACAGGTTGGTATTGTCATGGGCAGCGATTCGGATATGCCCATCATGAGTAAAGCAGCAGATATTTTAGAGGAACTGGGTATTTCTTACGAAATGCGCATTATATCCGCGCACAGAGAGCCGGATGTCTTTTTTGAATATGCAAAGACGGCAGAAGAAAAAGGATTTAAGGTAATTATTGCAGGTGCCGGTATGGCAGCGCATTTGCCCGGTATGTGTGCGGCAATTTTCCCGATGCCGGTTATCGGTATTCCGATGCATACAACATCTTTGGGAGGACGCGATTCGTTATATTCTATCGTACAGATGCCAAGCGGAATCCCGGTGGCAACCGTTGCTATCAACGGAGGTGCCAATGCAGGTCTTTTGGCTGCCAGGATTTTAGCTACATCAGATGCCGCATTATTGGATAAATTAAAAGCTTATTCTGAAAAATTAAAAAATCAGGTTGAAGCAAAAGATGCAAAACTTCAGGAAGTAGGATACAAAAATTATTAAGGAGAAACCAAAATGGCAATGGATTACAAAACGTCCGGCGTTGATATTGAAGCCGGATACAAATCAGTGGAATTAATGAAAAAGCATGTAAAGCAGACAATGAGACCGGAGGTATTAGGTGGTCTTGGTGGTTTTGCAGGTGCATTTGATCTTTCTAAAATAAAAGATATGGAGGAACCGGTTTTATTGTCCGGAACGGATGGGTGCGGAACCAAAGTTAAACTTGCATTTGTTATGGATAAGCATGATACCATAGGTATTGATGCAGTTGCCATGTGCGTAAATGATATTGCCTGCTCCGGTGGAGAACCGTTGTTTTTCTTAGACTATATCGCATGCGGAAAAAATTATCCCGAAAAAATTGCTACCATCGTGAGCGGAGTTGCAGAGGGCTGTATTCAGTCAGAATGTGCATTGGTTGGCGGTGAGACAGCAGAACATCCCGGACTGATGCCGGAAGATGATTACGATTTGGCAGGTTTTGCGGTTGGTGTGGTAGATAAAAAAGATATGATTACCGGTGAAAATATCAAACCCGGTGATGTATTAATCGGTATGGCAAGCAGTGGTGTACACAGCAATGGCTTTTCTTTGGTACGTAAGGTATTTGAGATGACAAAAGAAAGTCTTGATACATACTATGATGAGCTTGGCACAACACTCGGTGAAGCTTTGATTGCACCGACACGGATTTATGTAAAAGCATTAAAGAGTATCAAAAATGCAGGCGTGACCATTAAGGGATGCAGTCATATTACCGGTGGCGGTTTTTATGAAAACATACCGCGTATGCTTCCGGACGGAGTTGCTGCAAAGATTCAAAAAGACAGCTATGAAATTCCGCCGATTTTCAAATTGCTTGCAAAAACAGGCGGCATTGAAGAACAGATGATGTACAATACCTACAACATGGGGCTGGGTATGGTGATAGCCGTAGATGAAAAAGATGTCGATAAGACGATGGAAGCTATCAAAGCAACAGGCGATACGCCCTATGTAGTAGGTTCTGTTGTTGCAGGTGATAAAGGAGTTATCTTATGCTAAAAATTGTTGTCTGTGTTTCCGGTGGAGGAACCAATCTTCAGGCCATTATTGATGGTATTGCCGATGGTACGATTACAAATACTGAAATTGTCGGAGTAATCAGCAATAATAAAAATGCATATGCATTGGAAAGAGCGAAAAAAGCAGGAATTTCCGCTGTATGTATTTCTCCCAAAGATTATGAGACACGCGAGATATTTAATGATGCATTATTGAATGGCGTTTTGTCATTAAAACCGGATTTGATTGTACTGGCCGGATTTTTGGTTAATATTCCGCCGCAGATGATTCAGGCATTTCGAAACCGCATCATCAACATTCATCCGTCTTTGATCCCTTCTTTCTGTGGAGTCGGATGCTATGGGCTCAAAGTTCATGAAAAAGCCCTTGCCCGAGGAGTAAAGGTATCCGGTGCCACGGTTCATTTCGTGGATGAGGGAACAGATACCGGTCCGATCATTATGCAAAAGGCCGTTGAGGTGATGCAGGGCGATACACCCGAAGTTCTTCAGAGACGTATCATGGAACAGGCGGAATGGGTGATTTTACCAAAGACAATTGATTTGCTTGCAAACGGAAAAATTTTGGTAGAAGATAATGCGGTTTACATAAAGTAAAACTAAGAAACTATTAAATAGTTTATTTCTATTAGATAATCCATTTCTGTCTTATTGTTCATGAGATGAAGATACGGTAGAATGGGATTCTAAATGATATTTGTTTACATAACAAAACGAAAGGATAACAAAATGAAAGTTTTAATCGTAGGTAGCGGCGGAAGAGAACATGCAATTGCACACAGTGTGGCAAAGAGTGAAAAGGTTGACAAAATCTTTTGTGCACCCGGAAATGCCGGAATCGGAGAAATTGCGGAATGCGTTGCAATTGGCGCCATGGAATTTGATAAAATCGTAGATTTTGCAAAGAATAACAATATCGACCTGGTTATTGTCGGTATGGATGATCCGTTGGTCGGTGGTCTGGTTGATGAATTGGAGAAAGCAGGCATCCGTACTTTTGGACCGCGCAAAAATGCGGCTATTCTGGAAGGTAGCAAGGCATTTTCAAAAGATTTAATGAAAAAATACAATATTCCCACAGCGGCTTATGAAAACTTTGATGATCCGAATAAAGCATTGGAATATTTAGAAACTGCAAAATTCCCGATTGTTTTAAAAGCAGATGGTCTGGCACTTGGAAAAGGTGTACTCATTTGCAATACCTTAGAGGAAGCAAAAGACGGCGTTAAATCCATTATGATGGATAAGAAATTCGGCACAGCCGGAAATCAGATGGTCATTGAAGAATTTATGACGGGACGTGAAGTCAGTGTATTGTCTTTTGTCGATGGAAAAACGATTAAGATTATGTCTTCCGCACAGGATCATAAACGTGCTAAGGATGGAGATGAGGGACTAAACACCGGTGGAATGGGAACCTTTTCTCCCAGTCCTTTCTATACAAAGGAAGTGGATGAATTCTGTAAAAAATACATTTATCAGGCAACGGTTGATGCTATGGCTGCAGAAGGAAGAGAGTTTAAGGGAGTTATCTTCTTTGGACTTATGTTAACCGAAGACGGACCTAAAGTATTAGAATACAACGCCAGATTTGGTGACCCGGAGGCACAGGTTGTTCTTCCGCGTATGAAAAACGATTTGATTGAAGTTGCCGAAGCCTGTATTGATGGTACGTTAGATCAGGTTGATTTACAGTTTGAAGATAATGCGGCTGTCTGTGTGGTATTAGCTTCAGACGGATATCCGGTTTCTTATGAAAAGGGATTTGTCATCAAAGGCCTTGAAAGCTTTGATGATAAAGATGATTATTATGTTTTCCATGCAGGTACGAAAAAGGCCAATGACGGTTTTGTGACAAACGGTGGACGTGTTCTTGGTGTTACGGCAAAAGGAAAAGATTTGAAAGATGCCAGAAGAAAGGCATATGAGGCAACTGAATGGATTGATTTCGAGAACAAATATATGAGGCATGACATCGGTAAAGCAATAGATGAAGCTTAATGGACGAAAATAAGGTTTTTGTCATGCTTTGCAGATGAGAAAATGAATCGAAAAAAGCGAAAGGGCTATTTTATGATGTTTAGAAAGAAAAATGGACTAAGAGTAATTGGCATGTTGTTACTTTTCTCGCTGTTGATATTTTATGGAGGCGAAAGTATTCAAACCGTATGTGCCACAGAGACTGCGCAGACGCAGGGGTCTGATGCCTATCTAAAAACTCTTACGGCTTCACCGGGTACTATGACACCATCTTTTTCACCAATGGTGACCAGTTATACAGTAACGGTTCCGTCTGATGTTGATAAACTGAATGTAACTTGCAGCACAGCCGATGCTAATGCGACAGTGACCGAAGCAAAGGGATTTAAGGATCTTCAGATGGGAAATAATTCAGCCGTCATTAAGGTGAAAGGACCAAGCGGAACAATCTGTAGTTATAATATTACCATCGTAAGAGGTAATTTATCGGCAGCTATGAATCCGGCAGAAGGTGCGGGTATCACGTTGGCTACGAATCAATCTACTGAGACTGCAGTGACTTCTGAAGTTCCTGCCACAACAACGGAAACACCGGAAACACAGCCGGAAACCGATATTCCGGTTGATGCTTCAAATACCCAGGAAACAGGAGATGACGCTTCTCAATCGGATGCTGCGATTGAGACGACGGAAACAGAGACGTCGGAAACCGAAACAGAAACAGGAACAGATGGATCAGAAGCCGTGCCGATTATGGCACCTTTACCTGCATCAGGAGAGCGCTATTTGATTGGCGGAGAATCCATTTATGCTGATTATTATGTGACTTCAACGTTTGATACATCTTTAATTCCGGAAGGATTTGTTGTTGAAACATATAATTTTAATGGGGCAGAGGTACAGTCTGCATATTTTGCAGCAGGAGATATCCGCCTGCTATATACAGAATTCGAGGATGGAAATAACGGTCGCCTTCGCATTTATTATGAGGATGAAAAAGATGTCTTGGATTTTGTTCCGTTTTATGGTAATAATGGCTATGTTTTTCCGGTCAGATATCAGGCTCAGATTCCGGTACCGACAAATTATACCGGCAGTTATATGCCTTTTGAAAAAGAGGTTGTATCCTGCTATATTTACACGGAACTTACAGGAAACCCTTTATCTGTTCCGGAAGGAATGGAGAACAAGGACACCCTTCAGCCGGGGGAATCTACGGCCGATGCAGAGCCGGTTGTGGTAGATACACTGGATGAAATGCCGGAATTCTATTTGTTTTATGGTATGAACAATAGTGGGGAAGAAAGTTTTTATCTTTATGATTGGAAAGAAGGAACTTATCAGAGATATGTTGAAAGAGATACTTCTTATGATTTGGATCAGTCTTATTTCAAATATAAAGATATCTCACATCAACGATTTGTGATTATGTGTATTTTATTTGTTTTACTTCTGTTGGCAGTTTTTGTAATCATTAATCTTTATTTGAAGAACAGAGAACTGAAACGTGATTTGGTTGATTTTGATTACGATTCCGGAGAAAAAGATGACGATGAGGATTCTCTGTATGATGAAGAACAAGCTGATTCTGAATATGATGATTTGAATCAGGATGATGACGAATTGGAAGAGATTAATGAGAATGAGATAAATGTAAATGATAATTTGAATTATACGCAGAAAGATGATATGGATGATTTGATAAAAGAACAATATTCCATTCATGTCAGCCCGGATGTGTTTGAGGAAGATGATAAAACACAGGAGACAGAAGAAACGGAAACGAAAGCTCCGTTATCTGATTATTCAGACGGTTTGGATATTTCACAAACTGCTGAAACCACTGCTCAAAAAGAAGAGACAGCAAGTTTTCGTCGTCCTGAGTTTAGGATGATTAATTTATCACGAGAACCGGAACCGAGCAGTATCGATGATGATTTTGAATTTGAATTTATTCATTTTGAGGATAACTAAGATCGGAGGGCTATAAATGGCCTATACAGAAAATGCCAAATCAGCTTTGGCAATTGCAAAACGAATGGCAAAAAAGACCGGACAAAATTATATCGGAACAGAACACATTTTGCTCGGTCTCATTCATAAAGACAGCGGTGTTGCTGCAACTCTTTTGGCAAAAAGCGGAGTAACAGAACAAAAGATTATGGAAGTAATCAGGGAATTGATTGCACCATCCGGAAATGTATCTGTGCTGGAACGAGACGGATATTCACCCCGTGCTGTGCAGATTTTAAAGGATGCGGATAAGCAGGCGGAGCGATTTGGCTGCAGTCAGACAGGTACAGAGCATATTCTGCTTGCCATTATCAAAGAAGGCGATAATATTGCCGCACGTTTATTGTTTACGATTGGTATCAATCTGCAAAAGCTGTATGTAGATACCTTGATTGCCATGGGAGAAGACCCCAATCTGGCAAAAGAAGATTTAAATGCCAAAAAGAAAAATAACCCTACCAAAACCTTAAATCAATACAGTAAAGATTTGACAAAAATGGCAGCGGAAGGTAAGTTAGATCCCGTTATCGGAAGGGAAAATGAAATTCTGCGTGTGATACAAATACTCAGTCGCAGGACTAAGAATAATCCCTGTCTGATTGGGGAACCCGGGGTTGGTAAAACGGCAATTGCGGAAGGTCTTGCCATGCGGATTGCCGCAAAAGAAGTGCCACAGACATTGGTTGATAAAAGGGTTGTGACCCTTGATTTGTCAGCTTTAGTTGCCGGCAGCAAATATCGTGGAGAGTTTGAAGAGCGGATTAAGAAAGTGATTGCCGAAGTGATTCAGTCCGGCAATATCATATTATTTTTGGATGAGATTCATACCATTGTTGGAGCCGGAGGTGCGGAAGGTTCAATTGATGCATCCAACATTTTAAAACCATCCCTTGCCCGTGGTGAAATTCAGCTGATTGGTGCCACGACGATTGAGGAATACAGAAAGTATTTATCCAAGGATGCTGCGTTGGAGCGTCGTTTTCAACCCGTTAATGTGGAAGAACCGACCGTAAGTGAGGCTATCGAAATTCTGCAGGGGATTAAGCACAAATATGAAGAGCATCATATGGTTACGATTTCTGATGAGGCTGTGGAATCCGCAGTCAAGTTGTCCAAACGTTATATCAATGATCGGAATTTGCCGGATAAAGCCATTGACCTGATAGATGAAGCGGCTGCTGCAATTCGTTTAAAAGGAATGAACCTGCCGCCTCAATGCCATGAGCTGGAAGAGCAGATCAAAAAAATGGATTTGCAGATTGAAAGATCCTTTAAATTTGATGCTTTTATGCAGGCACACGAGATTAAACTACAACAGGATGAACTGGTTAAAAAGTATAACCGCCTAAAAGAGCGACATGCAAAGAAAATGAAAGACAGAAGTCTCATTGTCAATGAAAATGACATTGCAGATGTTGTATCCATGTGGACAAAAATTCCGGTCAGCAAGCTTGCAGAAAAAGAAAGCGAGAGACTACTACGCTTAGAGAGCATTTTGCATAAACGTGTCATCGGACAAAAAGAAGCAGTAACGGCTGTTGCCAAGGCCATGAGAAGAGGTCGTGTCGGACTTGCCGATCCGAATAAACCGATTGGTTCTTTTCTGTTTTTAGGCCCCACCGGTGTCGGAAAAACGGAATTATCCAAAGCGCTTGCAGAAGCGATGTTCGGTTCGGAGAATGCCTTAATTCGTGTTGATATGTCAGAATATATGGAACCTCATTCCGTTGCGAAAATGGTTGGTTCTCCTCCGGGCTATGTTGGACACGATGATGGTGGACAGCTTAGTGAGAAAGTCCGTAGAAATCCGTATTCCGTGATTTTGTTTGATGAAATCGAGAAAGCGCATCCGGATGTCTTCAATATCCTGCTTCAGGTTTTGGATGAAGGTCATATCACCGATTCCAAAGGAAGAAAAGTGAATTTCAAAAATACGATTCTAATCATGACTTCCAATGCCGGTGCATCCAGAATTGTGGAGCCCAAAAATCTTGGTTTTGCGGCAACGACGACAGAAAAGCAAAATTACAACAAGATGAAAGACAGTGTCATGGAAGAAGTAAAACGTCTTTTTAAGCCGGAATTTATTAACCGTATTGATGAGATTATGGTATTCCATCAGCTAAATAAAGAAGACATGACAAAGATTGTGACGCTGTTATCCAAAAATCTCTGTACCAGATGTAAGAATCAGATGGACATCGATCTGACCATTACGCCGGCATTAAAGAGTTATATTGTCGATAAGTTCAGTGACTTAAAGATGGGAGCCAGACCGCTTAAGAGAGCCATCCAGACGGAAATTGAGGACGTCATGGCAGAAGAGATTCTGGCGGGCAATATAAAACCGGGACAAAAAATCAGAGCAGGAATACAGGATAAAAAAGTTGTCTTTTCTGTAAAGGAATAGTATTTACCGCGGGGAGAAAATAGGGTATACTAAGATTATATAGTGATAAAACACAATTTCACCGCAAGATTTTGTGGTGGTAATGTATAAGTACCAGGAGGATACGAATATGGCAGTAGTTGCAGAATTGCTTCGTTCAGAGGCAGACGGAAGTATTAGTTTCGGAAACCATTCATTAGCTGCAAAAGCAAAATTAGAGGATTTTCCACATAACGGTGACCTCTATAAGGTAAAAACATTTCAGACAATGACCAAGTTGGAAAAAAACGGCATGTTTTTATATGAATCCGTGCCGGGAACCAGTGTCAACAAATTAGTGGAAAGTGCTGATGGCATGAGCTTTTTAGCTGAAGGTAACGAAGATGCTCAGATTACTTTGGGATTAAAAGAAGATACCGAATATGAAGTCTTTGTTGCCGGAGCCAGCGTTGGAAAGATGAATACCGGCATGAGCGGCAAGTTAAATCTTTCCGTTGAACTTGCTGAAGCAGGTGAAGTAGAAGTAAAAGTAGTTGAGGTATAAGCGATGGCAAAAGGAAAAGCAGGCAGTGCTTTCTTTTGTCAGAATTGCGGATATGAATCTTCCAAATGGATGGGGCAATGTCCCGCCTGTCATGAGTGGAATTGTTTTGTGGAAGAGCGGGTCTCAAAAAGCTCCCATAGTTTTGCCGGTTCGATTCGGACTGAGAAAAAAGCTTTGATTTCCATCAATGATATTAAAGGTGATAAGGAAGATCGTTTTACAACCAATATTGAAGAATTTGACAGGGTGCTGGGTGGCGGTATCGTCCCCGGCTCTCTTACGTTAGTGGGTGGAGATCCCGGAATTGGGAAATCCACTTTACTTTTACAGGTTTGTAAAGAATTATCGGATTGTGGCAGAGAAGTGCTTTATATTTCGGGAGAGGAATCTCTTTCCCAGATTAAAATGCGGGCAGACCGCATTGGGACGTTTCAGGACAAATTTAAGCTTCTTACGGAGATCAATCTCAATGTGATTGCAGAAACCGTAAAAAGTGCAAAACCGGATGTGGTTGTCATTGATTCAATTCAAACCATGTATAATGAAGAGGTCAATGCAGCACCGGGAAGTGTTTCCCAGGTGCGGGAATCAACTTCTGTTCTATTGCAGCTTGCAAAGGGTGAAAATATTGCAGTTCTCATTGTGGGGCATGTGACAAAAGAAGGTACGGTAGCAGGTCCCAGAGTGTTAGAGCATATGGTGGATACCGTTCTGTATTTTGAGGGCGATAAACAGGATATTTATCGTATTTTAAGAGGCGTTAAAAACCGTTTTGGTTCTACCAATGAGATTGGTGTTTTCGAAATGGAAGAAGGTGGGCTTCGTGAGATCAAGAATCCTTCGGAATTTATGATCAGTGGAAAGCCGGAGGGCGCAAACGGTTCTGTCGTCACCTGTTGTATGGAAGGAACCAGACCGATGCTCATGGAAGTGCAGGCTTTGGTCTGTGATACCAACTTTCAGATACCACGCAGACAGGCAACCGGATGCGATTTTAACCGTATGAATTTGTTGATTGCCGTAATTGAGAAACGGATTCGAATTCCGCTTGGACATGAGGATGCCTATATCAATTTTGCCGGCGGAATGCGGATCACGGAACCGGCAACGGATTTGGCCGTTGTTATGGCACTTGTATCGAGCTATCGTAATAAACCGGTGGATGACAAAATGATTGTATTCGGAGAAGTTGGATTAAGCGGAGAAGTACGGGGAATATCCATGGTAAAACAGCGTGTGTTGGAAGCAAAAAAAATGGGTTATCAAAGCTGTGTGGTTCCATATGCTAACCAAAAGCAGCTTGCAGATATCAAAGATATGAAATTGTATGCGGTAAAAAATATCATGGAAGCAGTTTCTCTGATTGGTGCGGAGTAATAATCTCAATTTTGTCATATTATAAGTACTGAATTTGAACATATAGTGTCGCAATTGCGCAATATATTACAATTTTTGCGCAATATATTTGTAGAAAAAAGTAGATATTTTAGATACAATAAAAAAGGTTCAACGAGAGTTGAACTTGCTAATTAGCAATTCCGGAAGAATTCCCCTTTTACACAAACAGGTAGGCCGAGCGCATGATATACGTTCGGCTTATTTGTTTGTGTGGATATACATTACTATATATGTATGTAAATGATGTTGGGGTCAAAAGCTATTTTGCCCCCATGATACCAACGGATTGCTACGCACTTTGTGCTCTCACAATCCTAAAACATTCGAAATCCGCCCTAATCGGGCTACTTTCTCATGTTTTGCG
>JAEDFR010000200.1 GCA_016297945.1 Lachnospiraceae bacterium
TGAATGTATAGAATATTGATTGTAGAAGATGATCCGGGAATCGGTACGGCAATTCAAAGTCACATTGAAACATGGGGACTGGAAGCCAGGTGTGCGGAGGATTTCAGAGATATTGTTAAGGAATTTACAAAATACAGTCCCCATTTGATCCTGATGGATATTTCTTTGCCTTTTTATAATGGTTATCACTGGTGCATGGAAATACGAAAAATATCCAAAGTTCCGATTATTTTTATCTCCTCAGCATCCGACAATATGAATATTGTCATGGCTATGAATATGGGTGGGGATGATTTTATCGCGAAACCCTTTGACCTGAATGTGTTGACGGCAAAGATTCAGGCGGTTTTAAGAAGAACCTATGATTTCGGAAATCAAATATCGGTCCTGCAGCACCGGGGTGTTCTGTTAAATCTTTCAGATGCCAGCTTGAGTTATGAAGGCGAACGGATCGAATTGACAAAAAATGATTATCGTATCTTAAAAACACTGATGGAGAATAAAGGTCATGTTGTCAGCAGAGACAAACTGATGGAGCGGCTCTGGGAGACCGATTGTTTTGTGGATGAGAATGCGTTGACGGTGAACATTGCAAGACTTCGCAAGAAGCTTGAACAGGCGGGAATTGAAGGGTTCATTGGGACAAAGAAAGGAATGGGGTATATTATTGAATAAGAAAAAAACAAAGATGTTTTATGAATATTTGCGGCTTCATAAAAATGCGGCTGGAATCTATCTCATATTTTCTATTATTTTCGGTCTTATTTTTTTCCTGGCCCGTCTTCCCCTTCTTCCTGTTTTATATGCGGCTTTACTTGGACTTTTTGCAGCAGCGATTATTCTGGCATCAGATTACCGTAAATTCATAAAAAAACATGATCATCTGGAAAGCCTTGTGTCGGAAATTATGGTGACGGATGAACATTTTCCGGTAGCTGATGATCTTATTGAAGAAGACTATCAGTGCGTGCTTCAGGCTCTTTATGATGAGAAGCTCAGGTTGGCTGAAACAATGGATGAACGTTACTCGGATATGATGGAATATTACACGCTATGGGTTCATCAGATAAAAACTCCGATTTCTGCGATGCGGCTCATTCTTCAGGGGGAAGATGACGAGAAAAACCGTGCCCTTTTAGATGAATTACTCCGTATTGAGCAATATGTGGAAATGGTACTGGCCTATTTAAGACTTGACGGAACATCTACCGACTATGTTATAAAGTCCTGCAATCTTGATCTGATTATTAAACAGGCTGTTCGCAAGTATGCTTCCCAGTTTATAAGAAAAAAGATACGGCTTGTCTATGAGCCTGTATCCTTTCAGGTTGTGACTGATGAAAAATGGCTGCTGTTTGTTATTGAACAGGTTCTCTCAAACGCTTTAAAATATACACGAAAGGGCAGTATTGAGATAAGTCTTGATTCATCTGCGACATTGTGCATAAAAGATACCGGCATCGGCATTGCACCGGAGGATCTTCCGAGAATATTTGAGAAAGGATTTACCGGCTATAACGGCCGCACGGATATGAAGGCCAGCGGTATCGGACTCTATCTGTGTCGGAGAATATGCAGCCGACTCGGGCATAAGATAGAGGCAGTGTCTCAGGTAGGTATCGGAACAGAGATTCGAATCCATCTTGGGAGAAAAAAGATGGTATTCGAATAGAACCTTTCATGATTGTAATGTTGGACAGGGGAAATGTAAGCCAAAGCCATGGCAGGTCATTTCCCTCTTTTGCTATAATCGACCTATAGAAAAAGAGAAGGAGGAAAATGAAATGGCAATTTTGGAAGTTTCAAATATCAAAAAAATCTATACGACCCGTTTCGGGGCAAATAAAGTTCAGGCACTGTCCAATGTAAATTTTACTGTAGAAAAAGGTGAATATATTGCGATCATGGGGGAATCCGGGTCAGGTAAAACAACGCTTTTAAATATTCTGGCGGCTCTGGATAAACCGACAGCCGGAAATGTGCGTTTAGACGGATATGATCTGTCTTCAGTCAAAGAATCAAAGATCGCTGAATTCCGCAGAGATAATCTGGGATTTGTTTTTCAGGATTTTAATTTACTGGACACATTTACATTAAAAGACAATATTTTGCTGCCTCTTGTACTGGAAGGAAAACATTATAAAGAAATGATGCAGAAGATGCAGCCGATTACACGTAAGCTCGGAATTGAAGGATTACTTGGAAAATATCCCTACGAAGTTTCCGGCGGACAGAAGCAGAGAGCAGCGGTTGCCAGGGCCCTCATTACGAGTCCGAAACTTATACTTGCAGATGAACCGACAGGGGCACTTGATTCAAAATCTACTGATGAACTGCTTGAGTTATTTACAAAAATCAATCTGGAAGGCCAGACGATTCTCATGGTAACCCATTCTGTAAAGGCAGCCAGTCATGCAAGCCGGGTTTTATTTATTAAAGACGGAGAGGTCTTTCATCAGATCTATCGCGGAAATTCATCCAATGAACAGATGTATCAGAAAATATCCGATACGCTGACGATTCTTGCGACGGGCGGTGAGAGCAAATGAGATTCGGATTTTATTTAAAACTCGCCATATCCGGTATCCGAAAAAATAAAAAAACCTATGTACCTTATATATTGACCGGCATCGGAATGGTCATGATGTATTATATTGTATCCTTTTTATCCTGCAGCAGTTCTGTGGGGGCTATGCGCGGCGGAGGTGTTGTACGGGAATTTCTCAGTCTGGGAAGTAATGTCATCGCCCTTTTCGCCTTAATACTCTTATTTTATACAAATTCATTTTTAATGAAACGACGCAAAAAAGAGTTTGGCCTCTATAATATTCTCGGGATGGGAAAAAATAATCTGGCCCGGGTCTTAATATGGGAAACATTGATTATTTCAGTGGTTTCCATAATCGGGGGACTTGGCTGCGGTATTTTATTTTCAAAAGGGGTGGAACTTTTCATTGGCCGGATGCTCGGTTCAGATGTGGGTTTTCGTTTTGAGATTCTTCAGCGGCCAATCTCAGAGGCTTTTATC
>JAEDFR010000055.1 GCA_016297945.1 Lachnospiraceae bacterium
AGCTGCATTGTTTGCTTCTACATCAGCTTTGTTCTGTGCTGCAACTGCTGCGATGTGTGCTTTGTGTGCCTCTGCTGCTTTTTTTGTAGCATCTACTGCTGCCTGCTGTGCTGCTACCTTACCTGCATTGTTTGCTTCTACTGCTGCTTTGTTCTCGTCAGCAATTCTCTGATTGTGTGCTTTCTGTGCCTCCTGAAGAGCTGCCTGTGCATCAGATACGGTAGATGCCTTAACACTAGCCGGAACAACAACAAGGCTAAATGCCATTGCCAGTCCTAAAACCATACCAATTCCTTTTTTGAACTTACTCATTGATTTCTCCTCCTTAAGAATCATTAATTTTTTCTTATATTTGTCATTCTATCACTATTAATAACTTATTTCAACCAAAATATGACAAAATATACCATATATTGTATATTTAATTTTTATCAAACAAGAAATAGATGACATATTTCATAAAATTCAGAGTTCAAAAGGACCATCCCTGTTTACAACATGATTCCACCATTTTGAAAATGTTTTATTACCCTTAATATGTGGTTCCACATGTTGCTGATAAAGCCGGTTATTTAAAATAAAGGTTTTAAATTTCTTTGAACTGACCACCAACAGGCAGATTCCAATCATCAAAAACGGAATCTGGGGAATAATCGGCAGGGCTAAACCAATAATCCCCAAAATAAGAAATGCAATTCCCAATACTAAAAACATAATCTTTTTCATCAGAAACCTCCTTCAAGCTTGCTCCAGCTCACTAACACTCATTATATCATATAAATAAGATGCACCGATTTAAGAATTCATTAATTATGTTTTAATTTCCTATAATTACAAAACAGTATCTGATGTTTTACTCGTATATTTTACAATAGAAAGTGCTCCGATTACCATCATAATTCCTACCACAAGCGGAACAACCGCATTTTTTACAAAACCTGCAACCAGATAGCTTACAAAAGAAATAGCTGCCACCAAAACCACATATGGTATCTGCGTTGATACATGATTCATATGATTACACTGTGCACCCGCAGATGCCATAATCGTCGTATCCGAAATCGGCGAACAATGATCGCCGCAAACAGCTCCTGCCATGCAGGCAGATATGGACATAATCATCATTGTCGGATCGTTTGCAAAACAGTCTACAACGATCGGAATCAGAATCCCAAAGGTGCCCCATGATGTTCCGGTTGAAAAAGCCAGAAATACGGCAACCAGAAAAATTATGGCAGGCAGGCAATACAGTAATGCTCCCGACATACCGGCAATCACACTGGCCACATACTCTTTTGCTCCTAAACTGTCTGTCATTGCTTTTAATGTCCATGCAAATGTCAAAATTAAAATAGCCGGAACCATTGCCTTAAATCCTTCCGGAATACATTCGCAAGCCTTTTTAAAAGTCACAACATGACGAACCAGATAAAACAGAATGATAATAATCAGTGCCACAAAGCTTCCAAGCATCAGACCAACCGATGCATCACTTGCAGAAAAAGCTTCGACAAAACCGGCTCCGTTAAAGAAACCGCCTGTATAAATCATGCCAATCACGCAACTGATAATCAACACTGCAACCGGCAAAACCAAATCCGTAACCGTTCCTTTTGTACCGTTCTCTTCACTTGCCACATTTGCATAAGGTCTGTCCTTGGTCGTATACAAATCGCCCTTTACCGCATTTTCTTCATGCAGTTTCATTGGTCCGTAATCTACTTTCATGATAACCATTGCAACCATTGCAACAATGGTAAGCAAAGCATAGTAATTGTACGGAATAGCATTAATAAAAACTGCAAATCCGTCTTCATTTTCTACAAATCCGGTTACAGCCGCTGCCCATGACGAAATAGGGGCAATAATACAAATCGGTGCTGCTGTTGCATCGATTAAATAAGCCAGTTTTGCACGAGACACATGATGTCTGTCCGTAACAGGCCGCATAACACTACCAACTGTCAGACAATTAAAATAATCATCTACGAAGATCAGAACTCCCAAAACAATGGCCGCCAACTGGGCTCCAACACGTGTTTTAATATGCGTTCCGGCCCATTTACCAAATGCAGCAGATCCACCGGCAGCATTTAACAGACATACCATAATTCCCAAAACAACGAGAAATACCAAAATCCCCACATTATAACTATCGGATAAAACGCCTACAAGACCGTCTTCAAAAATATGCAGCATTACCTTCTCGCCATCAAAGGTTGGTGAGAACATATCACCATAAAACAAACCGCCAATAACAATACCGACAAACAACGAACTGTATACCTCTTTGGTGATTAAGGCCAGTATAATTGCCACTAACGGCGGAATCAATGCCCAGAAAGTAGCATACATTACAGGTGCGTATTCCATATTTTTTCTCCTTTGCGAAAAGATTTATATATGTGCAAAAAGAACCGTTTTCATGTACAAAAAACGGTTCTACAAAACTTTATTTTCCCAAAATGTCCATAAATTTTGCGACATTCTCTCTAATATCGCCTTTAAAAACAGATGAACCGGAAATAATCACATTGGCTCCGGCATTTAAAATCATCTCAACATTCTGAAGATTTACACCACCATCTACAGCAACGTCAACCGCTAATCCCCTGCGATTGATTTCGTTTCGGACAGCGGTTATTTTCTGTGTACAGCTGTCCAGATATTTCTGACCTCCAAACCCGGTATTAACGGTCATAACCAAAACCTGATCGACATAGTCCAGATAAGGATATACCGATTCGATTGGTGTCTGCGGATGCAGAGAAATACCTGTCCGCATACCTTTTCCTTTGATTTTTAAAAGTGTATCAATCATACAACGGCAGGCTTCTACATGAATGGTCAGACTGTTTGATCCAACCTCGGCAAACTGGTCAATATAGCGTTCCGGCTCCGAAATCATCAAATGTACATCAAAAAATTTATTTGTGATGGGTCTGATTGATTGAATAATCGGAAAACCAAAAGAAATGGACTGAACGAAAAGACCATCCATTACATCAATGTGTATATATTCCGCACCGGCCTCATCTACAATCCTGATTTGCTCACCAAGTTTTGAAAAATCAGCCGCTAAAATTGATGGGGACAAAATATTCATTGCTAGTATCTCCTTTTATTTTTGCATTCCGCATATAGATTTACATAGTCATCATAACGCTCTTTACTCATTTTCCCCAAAGCGAGAGCACGTTTTACCCCACAATCAGGTTCATGGATATGTGCACATCCCAAAAACCTGCATGTATCCCGATATCTTCTCATCTCAGGAAAACAGTTTTCCAATTCTTCCGGTAACAAATACGATACATCTAAGGAGCTAAATCCGGGTGTGTCAAAAATAAACGTATCCCGGTCAATTTCCAACAGCTCACTATGTCTGGTCGTATGCTTTCCTCTTTCAATCTTTTCACTCACAGAGCCTGTTTCCATAATCACACGATCCTGTAAAAGATTGATTAATGTGGATTTACCAACTCCACTCGGACCGGCTACGGTTGTCACCTTACCTCTTAATATATCCCGAACCAAATCAATGCCCTGCTCTTTTTTGGCACTAATCAAAACAGTCCGGTATCCCGCCTTTTCATAAATCTGCTCTAAATACTGCAAATCTGCATCCGAAACCAGATCGGCTTTGTTAAAACAGATAACCGTCGGAATGTTGTATTGTTCCATCTGAATCAAAAACCGATCCAGTAATCCTAAATTGGGCATTGGATGAGCCGCCGCAAAAATGACCATTGCCTGATCAACATTTGCCACGGCAGGACGTATCAGTTCATTTTTACGATCCTCAATTCCCGAAATATGCCCCTGCGATTTATCCTGATCCAAAATCTCCATGGATACCAGGTCACCTACCAACGGCTTCTTATGGTCTTTTCTAAAAACACCTTTGGCTTTGCACTCATATACAATGCCGTCTGTACAACGGACATAATAAAATCCTGCAATGCCTTTTACAATGATTCCCTGCATGCAACCCTATTCCTATTCTGCCTTTGTAAAGGTTACATTCTGAGTACCAAAATCAACCGGAACATCGGTTTCCACATTTTCATAAATCGGATTTCCGGCTTCGTCAACACTTCCGGTGTCTATCGTCTGCGTTTCCTTTTTCGTTCCACTCATGGCAATGGTACCGGTTTCTGCTACAAATCCGGTTTCATTGATTTCAAAAGGAAAAGAAGATGTTGTATATTCTTTCTTTGTTCCGGAAGCATCCGTCAAAGTAATCGTAACCGTAGTTCCTTCTACATATCCTTCCGGAGCGGAAAGAGAAGCAGAATATTTATAAGCTACCTCTTTTTTACCTAAACTGATAACAAAATTAACCGTACTGTCTTCTCCGATTTCTGTTCCGGGAGAATAACTCTGGGAAAGAACATTACCCTTGGTAACTGAATCGCTGTATTCCTCTGTAACTGTTCCAACCTTTAAATTTGCTGAAGCTAACTTATCCTTTGCCGCACTTTCGGACAAACCTCTTAAATCCGGAACTGTCACCAGCTTCTCTGCCGGTCCGGAACTGATTTTCAATACAACGGTAGAGCCGGATGCAATTTTTTCCAAAGCAACAGGCGACTGTGAAATAACCAATCCTTCATCTACTGTATCAGAGTGTTCCGTTTCCTTGGACACCTTAAATCCCAGCGCTGTCAGAGTTGCAGTAGCATCTGTCTCTGAACTTCCGACAACATTAGGTATCTCAATGCCGGACACACCACTGCTGACTGTTAAAATAACCAGGCTGTGTTCTTCCACCATCTCGCCTTCGGCAATGCTCTGTCTGATAACAATATTTTCCGGAACTTCTGTTGATTCTTCATACTGAATATCTACAGATAAATACAATTCTTCTAAAGTGGATTTTGCTGCATCTACGTTGAAACCAACCACATTAAGCACTTCCACCATCTGGGTATCTTCTTCCTGCGAATCAGAACTACCTTTAAAAATACCTATAGCATTTGCAACAAGCACCAATGCAATCACACCAATGATAACGGCTGCCACAATAGCTAAAATGGTTGTAATCCTCTCCATCTTGGGATCTAAATCATCATCATCATACTCATCATCTTCTTCGTATTCTTCGTCGTCGTATTTTTCTTCCTCTTCTTCGACGTCTTCATCCTCATATTCATCTTCATCGCTCTCGTCATCCATAATCATAAATCTGGATTTCTTGGGTTTTGGCTTTTCTTCGTTTAGGCGCATATGAATATCTTCCACTGCCAAAGTACCGGTACGCTCCTTGATGGATGCCAGTTCCTCATCCGTAACCGGTCTGGTTGCAGCTGCAGCATCTACATCAATCATCGTTACAAAATCCTCGTCCGGAGTAACCAGAGATTTCTTTAAATCCAGTGTCAGCTCACTCATTTTCTGATAGCGGCGATCTGGACTTTTCTGCGTACATTTATAAATAATCTTTTCTACACATACCGGAATTTCAGGAACATATTCTCTGGGAGAAGGCATTTCATCCTGAATATGCTTGATTGCAATAGCAACCGTTGTTTCGCCGTCAAAAGGCACATGTCCCGTTACCATCTCAAATAAGGTACATCCTAAAGAATAGATATCACTCTTTTCATCCGAGAAACCACCTCTTGCCTGCTCAGGAGAAGTATAATGAACACTACCCATGACATTGGATGTGATGGTATTGCTGGTTGCTGCCTTGGCAATACCAAAATCCATGACTTTTACCTTGCCGTCACGGGAAATCATAATATTCTGCGGTTTAATATCCCTGTGAATAATATGATTGTTGTGTGCAGCCTCAATACCCATGGATACCTGAATGGCAATACTGATTGCTTCTTTAATGGAAAGGCGGGATTTTTTCTCGATATATTTTTTGAGCGTAATGCCCTCAATCAACTCCATAACAATATAATTGATACCATCTTCTTCACCAACATCATAAACACCGACAATATTGGGATGCATCAATCCTGCTGCAGCCTGAGCTTCCACACGGAATTTGGAAACAAAATTAGTGTTTTCCGAAAACTCCTGTTTCAAAACTTTCACTGCAACAAATCTGTTCAGTTTATGATCCTTTGCTTTATATACATCACTCATACCGCCGGTACCGATTTTATCCAAAATCTCATAGCGGTCTCCGATTAACATTCCAAGTATTATCATTCTTTCACCTCATCATCTTCAACCAGTCTGACCAAAACAACGGCAATATTGTCTTTCCCACCGTTTTCATTGGCTGCCTTAATCAAAGCATCACCCTTTTGAATCAATTCCTCTTTTTCAGGGTTTAATAAAATTGCTTCGATTTCTTTATCTTCAAGCATATTGGTAAGACCATCGGAACACATCAAAACAATATTCCCGGCCTCAAGCTCTTCTGTAAAGAAATCAGCCTCAACCTCATCTTTGGCCCCAATGGCTCTGGTTATTATATTTTTATCCGGATGTAATCTGGCATCTTCCCTGCTCAGTCCACCCAGACGAATCATCTCTTCAACCAGAGAATGATCCTCCGTAACCTGTCGCAAACCATCTTTATTCAGTAAATACAGTCTGGAATCCCCAATATTGGAAACCTGCAGATATTTGCCAATAATTGTGGCTATTACCAATGTCGTTCCCATGCCAAACAGATTTTCATTTTCTGATGCCTCTTTTCTGATTTTGGCATTCGCTGTTTTAATTGCCTTTTTAATGATAATTGTCGGATTCTTTTCGAAAGAATTCTGAATCTCATTCACAACGGTTTCCGTTGTACATTTGGACGCATAATCTCCGGCATTATGACCACCCATACCATCTGCAACAATAAACAAATTGGGCATATTACCAAGCGGTTTTGCTGAAGAAAAAACATAATCCTGATTCAGTTGTCTTTTTCTGCCAATATCCGTCGCGGAGTATGTCTCTAACAACATGTTTCCTCCTTGCTATACATTAACTTTCTTCTAAATGTCTCTTTCTTAACTGTCCGCAGGCCCCATCGATATCCCTGCCCATTTCTCTTCTAATAGTAACATTTATTCGATTTTTTTCAAGTTTATTTTTAAATGCAGTCACATACTCCTGCTTCGGTTGTCTGTAATCGCGCTCTTTGATGGGATTAACCGGAATCAGATTAATATGACAGTTTCTGCCCGACGCAAGAGTTGTCAGATGCATAACATCCTCATTGGTATCATTCACACCCGCGACCAGACTGTATTCAAACGTAATGCGTCTGCCTGTTTTTTCAAAATAAGTATCGACTGATTCCATCAGTTCGGAAATCTGATATGCCTTTGCAATCGGCATAAGCTCCTGCCTTTTTTCATCCGTTGCACCATGCAAAGACAAAGCAAGGGTAATCTGAAGTTTTTCATCTGCCAGCCTGTATATATTGGGGACAATTCCACATGTCGAAACCGTAATATTCCGCTGGCTGATATTCAGTCCGTTTTCATCCGAAAGCAGTTTTATAAAAGTAATCAGATTTTCATAATTATCCAGAGGTTCACCGGTTCCCATAACAACGACATTGGAAATCCGCTCTCCAATCAGGCGACTGATGGCATAAATCTGATCCAGCATTTCCGACGGTTTCAGGTTACGCGTCAGACCATCGAGTGTGGAAGCACAAAACCGGCATCCCATCCGGCACCCCACCTGCGAGGAAATACAAACGCTGTTTCCATGCTTATAACGCATCAGCACACTCTCTACAACATTTCCGTCTTCTAAGGCAAACAAGTATTTTTTTGTGCCGTCCAGTTTGGATTCCTGTACACAAACGGTGGAAAGAGATGTATACAAAAATACTTCTTTACATTGTTCCCGAAATGCTTTGGAAATATTAGTCATTTCATCAAAACTGCGGGCTAACTTCACATGCATCCAGTCATACAACTGATCTGCGCGGAATTTCTTTTCGCCCATTTCCTCTACTACTTGTCGCAACTCTGTTTTTGTTAAAGATTTAATATCTGTTTTTGTTTTGTTTTCTGTCATTGATTCTGATTTTTTTCACTTCTATTTTTGGTTCTGTTTTAATATTTGTTTTGCTTCTTTACGTTTCTATTTTTGTTTCTGTTTTTATATCTGTTTTGCTTCTTTATGTTTTCATTTTCATATTTTTCTAAAAAATGAGATTTACCTGATTTCACTTTTCTTTCGAATGCAAGAATTTTCATTCATTAATCCATTTTTTGAAACAACGCCATGTAAAATCCGTCCGTCAGACCATTCGGTGCCGGATATAACGTTTTTTCCTTTATCAATTGAAATGCAGACTGATTCGCAAACCAATGCGCATTATCTTCATTCTCTTCTTGTGTCAGAGTGCAGGTTGAAAACAAAAGAAATCCGCCCTTTTTGACATATTGCCCAACGGTTTCCAAAATTTGACGCTGTAGCGCGGCAATCTCTGTGATATCGCTTTTTGTCAGCCGGTATTTGATATCAGCCTTTCGTCCAGCCACACCAAGCCCTGAACAGGGCAAATCGGCAATCACAAGATCAGCCTTTCCAATCTCGCCTTCATCTAAAACCGTAGCATCCCACACTTTTGCGGCGATATTTTGATAACCACTCCTCCTGATATTTTCCAGAATGAGTTCCATTTTTCTTTCCGATAAATCACGGACACTGACATATCCGCTTTTCTGAAGTTTTGAAGCAGCATGCAAAGCTTTTCCTCCGGGTGCTCCGCACACATCCACGATATACCAGTCTTTTTGAATATCAGCAAATTCAATAATCTCCATGGAACCGGCATCCTGTATCATAATTTTCCCCTCTGCAAATCCCGGAAGATTATCCACTCTGTCCGGATTTTTTACAAGATAAGCATAGGGAAGCGTCGGAAGTTGTTCCAAATCAATGTCTTCTTTCCTGAAGGCTTCCAGTAAGGATGTTTTTTCTGCATCCTTCATACCTTCATCCATGCGAATCATCAAAGGCCGTTTTTCGATTAATCCTTGTAAAATGCGCTCCGTCTCTTTGAATCCCAACCGTTCCACCCACATGAAAACAATCCATTCCGGCATGGAATAGAGAACAGATAAGTGGAGAATCGGATTCGTTACAACATCCGGATAAACAATATTTTCTTTATTGCGCGCAATGGTTCGTAGAACCCCGTTCACAAAGCCTTTTAAGGATTGAAATCCTCTCTTGGAAGCAAGCTTCACCGCTTCGTTGCATACGGCCGCATCCAGGGTCTTATCCATATATAAAAGCTGGTACACGCTCATACGCATTAATGAGCGAATCAATGGTTTCATTTTCTTAACTTTTACTTTTGAAAACTGGTCAAGTACATAGTCCAGTTCAATAGCACGCTCTATCGTCCCTTCTGTAACACATTTTATGAAGGAACGGTCTCTTTTTTCCAAGAAACCATATTTATCCAACACCTGTTTTAAAACATAATGGCTGTACTGCTTCTTTTCCATAATTTCCATGACACAGTCCAGCGCGATTTCTCTCGTATTCGTCATATTTCCTCTTTACGTCATACCAGCACAGTTCCAATCTCAACAGTCCTGCCGACTAAAAAATCTCTTGCAGACATTCTCTTTTTGCCTTCCAACTGCAATTCCGTAATCGCCAATGCATTTTTTCCGGTTGCAACAACAATGGAATCCTTTGTCACTTCACATACACATCCGGGCTCTCCGCCTGTTTTCTCTACCACATGAGATTTCCAGATTTTCAGCTGTTTTCCCTGCAACTGTGTATAAGCACTCGGCCAGGAATTTAAGCCCCTCACAAGATGTTCAATGGTATCGGCATCTTTTGTCCAGTCAATCCTTCCATGGGCTTTCGTAAGCATGCCTGCATAGGTGCTTTTTGTTTCATCCTGCTTAATCGGATGCACATCCCCAGCTTCAATTTTAGGCAAAACCTCAATCAAAAAATCGGAACCGGCTTTTGCAAGTTTTTCAAACAGGCTTTCTCCGGTGTCTTCATCATCAATCGGCACAACCTTTTGAAAAAGGATGTCTCCGGTATCCAGACCTTTATCCATCTGCATAATGGTAATCCCGGTCTCTTTTTCTTTGTCGATGATACTCCACTGGATCGGTGCCGCTCCGCGATATTTGGGCAACAGAGAGGCGTGAATATTGATACAACCATACTTTGGCATATTCAAAATCTCTTCCGATAAAATCTGTCCAAACGCAGCGACCACAAAAATATCGGCTTCATATTGCGCCAACTCTGCAACGGCCTCCGGATTCTTAATTTTTGCGGGCGTCAAAACCGGAATATTGTACTTAAGCGCACAGGCTTTTACCGGCGAAGGAATCAATTTGTTGCTTCTGCCTTTTGCTTTATCAGGCTGTGTTACAACAGCCGTCACTTCATATCCCGCCGCAATCAGTGCCTCTAGGGGGCCAACCGCAAAATCAGGGGTTCCCATATATACAACTTTCATATTCATACTCCTTGTTTCTTAGTCTCTTGGAATCACTTTATCTATCGAATCACTTTATCTATCGAAGCACTTCTTTGTGGCACGTTTTCTTTGTCTCCATTAAGGCGCTTCTTGTTGCACAACAGCAAATTTGTAAGCCGTTATTCTTCTTCAGGTGCCTCAGCGACATCATACAAAGGACCTTCTACCAATTCCGTATAAACATGTCCGTCTAAATGGTCAATTTCGTGCATCATAGCACGTGCCAGCAGTTCGGTTCCTTCGATTTCGAAAGGCTCCATGTTTTCATTATATGCCAGCACCTTGACATAATTGGGTCTTGTTACAACACCACATTTTCCGGGAACGGAAAGGCAGCCTTCCTGTCCGGTCTGTTCGCCGCTGGTCTCTAATACCTTTGGATTAATCAACAAAATCGGGTCATCTCCACAGTCGATGACACAGATTCTTTTTAAAATACCAACCTGTGGAGCAGCAAGACCTACACCTTCTGCCTCATACATGGTCTCAAACATATCATCAATCAAATCTTTCGTACGTTCCGTTACTTCTTTTACTTCCTTACATTTCTTGTTTAGAACTGGATCTCCCAATTCCCTAATGTTTCTTAAAGCCATTTTCTCCCTCCTAATATCCGTTCATGGGATCAAAGTCAAAATAAACGCAGCAACGGCTCCATTCTTTTTTCTTTTGTTCCATCAACGCTTCTGTTAAATCTTTAACCTCTGTCAATTTGTTATATTCATCATGTCTGATATAAATTGTCTTTCGATAAATATCATTAATTTTTCCAATCGTTGCATCGGCCGGTCCGATGATTTGATAAAAAATATCCAGTCCTTGTTTCAGCTTTTCGCTTAGTGATACTGCAATCTCATCAAGTAGTGTCTTAACATCCGATGCAAGTAAAATTGCCAGCATATGTTTCACCGGCGGATATCCGCATACTTCCCGATATGCAATTTCGCTTTTATAAAAACTGTCATAGTCCTGATTTGCGGCAGTCACAACTGCATAATGCTCAGGCTGATAGGTCTGTATCACCGCTTCTCCGGTGATTTCTCCTCTGCCGGCCCTTCCCACAGCCTGCGTCAGAAGCTGGAAGGTTCTCTCTGCCGCCTGATAATCCCCCACAGAAAGAGATAAATCAGCCGCCAGTACCCCAACCAACGTTACCATGGGAAAATCATGACCTTTTACAATCATCTGTGTCCCGATTAAAATATCTGCTTCCTGCTCTGCAAACGCAGAAAGAATTTTTTCATATCCGTCTTTTGTCTGTGTTGTATCCTTATCCATACGCAAAATTCTCGCCTGCGGAAACATCTTTTGAACACTTTGTTCCACCTGCTCGGTTCCGGCCTTAAATCCTGCAATATGCTTCGAACCGCATTCCGGACAAAGCTTTACAACCGGCATCTCATAACCGCAATAATGGCACATCATCCTCTGATTGCCATGCATGGTCAGGGAAACATCACAATGCGGACATTTTACCACATATCCGCAATTTCTACAGGATAAAAAGCCAACGTATCCACGTCGGTTTAAAAACAACATAATCTGCTGCTTTTTTTCCAGACGGTCTTTTATTTTCTCATATAAAAGCCTTGATAAAATACTTCGGTTTCCTTTTCTTAATTCTTCCCGAAGATCAACGGTATATACCGTTGGAAGTAAACGATTTTGATACCGGTTCTTTAAACAAAAATATCCATATTCGCCGGCTTGTGCACGATAAAAACTGGTCACAGACGGTGTAGCCGAACCCAATATCACACTTGCATGCATGGTGGAAGCAATATATTCTGCCGTCTCTCTTGCGTGAAACTTTGGCATGTTGTCACTTTTATAACTTCCTTCATGCTCCTCATCTATAATAATCAGTCCCAAATTGGGAAACGGTGTAAACAATGCGCTTCTTGGTCCGATCATAATCCCAATCTGCCCCTTTTTTGCTCTTTCAAACTGATCAAAACGTTCTCCTTTTGAAAGCTTGGAATGCATGACCGAAACGCAGTCTCCAAATCTTTTATAAAATCGCAAAACCGTCTGATAAGTCAATGCGATTTCCGGTATCAGAACAATAACCTGCTTTTCTTTTTCCAGTACCGAAGCAATGATTTCCATATATACTTCTGTTTTGCCGCTTCCGGTTACCCCTCTGAGCAAATAGGTTTTTCTGATATCTGCTTCATAATCACGAATAAACAAATCCACAACAGACTGTTGCTCAGAATTTAAAGTGTTTTTCTGCATCATAGTCTGGCGGACCCTGACCGGATTGCGATATTCGGTCCGTT
Organism: Lachnospiraceae bacterium; assembly: GCA_016297945.1. Lineage (GTDB taxonomy): Bacteria > Bacillota > Clostridia > Lachnospirales > Lachnospiraceae > UBA2882. Next base: position 12,727 of record JAEDFR010000055.1, read on the forward strand.
TCTCAATGCGGATGATATTCTGTTTTTCCAACGCCTTTATGGTTGGTACGGATATGTTGAGCTTTCCTGTCACAAATTCATAGGACAGGCTGTCAACATCCCTGAATGCCTCCAAAAGCCGCACTTTTGCAACATGATGCTTTTTATTTGCCGTAACAACAGCTTCTTCCAATTCTTCTTTTGTTGCACAAAGTATCAGGTCTTTTTGCTCAATCTGCCTGACCTTTTCCTTTACCGGAAGAACGGTTTTTAATGCAGCAATCAAAGTTGAACCATAGTTTTTTCTCATCCAGGATGCTAAGGCAATACTTCTTCCTTCTGCTGTGATCCCGGTTGAAACCACCTCTGCAACCTCTTTGCACAATTCTTCCGGATATTCCGACTGATCGGTTAATTCTAAAACAAACCCTTTAATCAGCTTATTGCCTTTTCCGAACGGAATGAGCACCTGCATCCCCGGCTCCAGCTTATCCTGCAAATCCTTTGGAATTTTATATTGAAACGGTTTATCTACTTTTTCGTGTGAAATGTCCACACAGATATTTGCATATTTATAATTCATAGAATCCCTTAGTTTATCTTAACAGCTTCCGGAGCCTGCTGACGTCCGGCCAAAACATCCGCAATGATGTCTCTCTCATCCATCGGATATTTTTTCCCTTCAATTTCCTGATAATCTTCATGTCCTTTTCCGGCAAGCACCACAACATCTCCCGGCTGACCGTATTTGATCACATAGGCAATTGCTTCCCTGCGGTCCGGAATTTCAACGTATTTGCCATTTGTTTTTGCAATTCCGGTTTTGATATCTGCAATAATATCCTCCGGCTTTTCAAATCTGGGATTATCCGAGGTAATGACGGTTAAATCAGCCAACTTACCACTTACTTCTCCCATTTCGTAGCGTCTTATCTTAGACCGGTTGCCGCCGCATCCAAACAGACAGACTAAGCGCTTGGGATGATACTCCTTTAATGTCGTCAATAAACTTTCTAATGACATGGCATTATGCGCATAATCAATCATTAACGTAAATTGATTGGAAACTTTAACAAGCTCAATACGGCCCTTTACTTTTGACTCTTTTAAGGCATCCTGCATTTTCCCGATGTCTATTCCAAAATGATGACAGATTGCAATGGCTGTCAACGCATTGTATACACTAAAACGCCCCGGTGCATGGAATTCCACTTCAAAATCTAAATAGCCCTTGACCTTAAAATCAACACCCAGATAGCCTTCTCCCTTTAACAGATGAACATCCTCTGCATACAAATCCGCTTCCGAAGAAAAGCCATAGGTTTCCAGTTCACATGTATGCCCTTCAACTACCTGTTTCCAGTGTGCATCATCAAAGTTCACAATGCCTTTTTTACATTGTTTAAACAACAAGCCCTTGCAGTGCATATAGTCTTCAAAATCTTTATGCTCATTGGGGCCGATGTGATCCGGCTCCAAATTTGTAAAAATACCAAGTTCAAAGGTAAATCCCTGCGTACGATGCTGCATCAGTCCCTGGGAAGAAACTTCCATGACAACCACATCACATCCGGCATTTGCCATCTGACGGAAATATTGTTGCAGCACATAGGATTCCGGTGTTGTATTATTGGCGGGAATATGAACATCTCCGATAATTGCCTCAATCGTCCCGACAAGCCCCACGCGGTATCCGGCATGCTCGAGTATGGATTTTACCAGATAAGTAGTCGTCGTTTTTCCCTTTGTACCGGTCACTCCGATTACTTTTAACTGACTGGCAGGATGATCAAAGAAAGCGGCTGAAATAAATGCCAGTGCATACCGGGTATCATCCACCTTAATGACCGTCACATCTAAATCCTTGGGAATTTCAATATCATGGCTGACTACAATTGCCTTGGCTCCGTTTTGTGCCACTTCTGTTGCTTTATCATGTGCATCAAAATTCGCACCTTTGATACAGACAAATATGCAGTCCTTTGTCACTGCATTGGAATTATATACTAAATCCGTTATCTCTTGGGAAATCTCGCCGCAAAGCACTTCATATGTAAGCCCTTCTAATAACTCTTCACAAGTTTTCCTTTTGAATTCTGCCATATTTCATCATCCTTTCATACTGCTTCCTATGTTCTGTCCTTCGAAATATTTAACAAAATGAACCTATATTAGAATAGCACATATAGTATGTTTTTTCAACGAATCTACTATATATGTTTCCGGTTTTGTTCTCGCTTTTGTTTCTGGTTTGTGCTTATTGCTTTGGTGTTTATTGTTTTGGTTCTTGTTTCTATTCTGCAGCTCATGCT
>JAEDFR010000056.1 GCA_016297945.1 Lachnospiraceae bacterium
CCGGCTACGATTGAGTTTGAATAGTAGCCACAAGTCTGGGAAGCCTTATAAACAGTGCGTTCCCGGACTTTTTCTTTTGCTCTGCTACTAAATTGCTACTAACCGCAACTACTCTGTTTCGCATCGTTTTACTTCTTAGATAGCTTTTCTTTGTGGCATCGGGATAACCTTTCCGGATGCCGTTTCTTTAGGCACTGGTCCATATGGAAGATCTGTGTCGGCGTATGCTGTCTCCGGAGCGACTGAACTGTTTGCCATGCCATCATCATAGGAAATGCCCATGGTTTCAAGCAGTGGATTTCCAATCGGCGGCTCCGGTGTTGGTGTAACCGGTACATTGGCTGCAAGCTGTTCCAGATTGTTCACCAGCTCCTGCTGTTTATGTGGAAACAGGTGGGAGTAGGTATTCAGTGTTGTGGATACCTTTTCGTGTCCAAGTCTGTCTGCAAGGATAAGTGCATCACAGCCCTGATTGATGAGTAAACTGGCGTGCGAGTGACGGACGTCGTGAATTCGTATCTTTTTCACACCGGTTGCCTTGCATCCCCGTTCCATCTCATGGGAGAGATAGGATTTGGTGACCGGGAAGAGCCTTTCATCCGGAGAAAGCATATAACGGGAATTCATATACTCCTGCAGCTCCTGACACAGAAAATCCGGAATGGGAACTTTACGCTTACTTTTCTTTGTCTTGGGAGTGGTAATGATGTCCTCTCCGTGAAGACGTTGATAGGTTTTGTTGATATCAATCTGTTTTGCAACAAGGTTGATATCGGCAGCAGTCAGTGCCAGAAGTTCACCTTCACGCATTCCGGTCCAGTAGAGCACCTGAAAGCAGATATAGGACAGAGGCTTGTCCTTAATGCCTTCACGGAAAGCGATATACTCATCGTAAGTCCAGTAGTCCATTTCATCTGCCTGGGACTGACCGATGCTTCCCGCCTGTCCGCATGGATTGGTGTTCAAATCGTAGAAACGTTTTGCGTAGTTAATCATGCAGGTGAGCTGATTGTTGATGGTTTTCAAATAAGTCTTGGAATATCCCTTTGGGGAATTCATCAGCTGATTCTGCCATCTTCTCACATCGGAAGCCTTGATCTCATTGATGGGCTTTTTCCCGAAGAAGGGGAGAATGTGAGTCTCGCAAATGTGCTTCTTGGTCAGGATGGTTGACTCCTTTAACCGGGCGGTCATATCTTCCATATAAAGTTGGTAGAGACTCTGAAAAGTCATATCCGGGTTAGCGGACTGCTTCTCAAGAAATTCCCTTTCAAATGCTAAGGCTTCCTTTTTGGTGGCGAAGCCTCGTTTCCACTTTTGTCGGTTGTTGCCCTGCCAGTCCGTATAGTAGAACTTGCAGAACCAGTTACCAGTCTTTTTATCTTTGTAAGCTGGCATAAACATCATCTCCTTTGTTAAAATGTGTAATCCGCATGCTGCGGTATGTATCGCACCGGACTTGAAAATCCAAGTTTTAAGTGCATTTTTCCAAAGGCTATGATATAATCTACTTGTCTAGGGTGATTATAAAGCCTTTTGGTTGAATCACTTATAAAATTTCGGTATCATTCCTTTTGCAGAAGGTCTGGTGCCGATTTTTTTATTCGCTATTCATTGGTCTCTTCTTCAAGAGTTGAAACAATCTGAATGCTTGATATACCAGATTTCTTTTTCGACCCTTTGGCTTTTCTGTCCTTGGCTATCTGTGAAGTGAAATCGGAGAAAAAGCTGTCGGAGTAGTATTCCAAAGTTTCTCTCTTCCATGTATCAAATTGTTCCTGACTGATGGAGCCGCTTTGCAGAGCGGCAAGCTTATTCATCCAGTTTTCCATAAAGAGACAGAAGTCTGCGTTATAGGTTCCGTTTCCTTTGCCATCAACCATAAGTGCGGAAGTCCATTCCGGACTTTCAGGCGGTTTGGCACAGGAGAGCCGGAAGGAAATATCTTTAATTTCTGTTATGGTAAATAATGCTTTAATCACATCGGATAATGTATGGAAGCGATAAGCCGGGGTATTATCCTCTACAGCCATAATGCCTATCTTATCTGCTTTGGCTTCTAACAGTTCCTGCCATGGAATATCCAGTTCATCAGCTATCTGCTTGATTAAATCAATCTTCATGGTGATTTCTCCGGACTCGTACTTTTGAATGGTACGTTCCGACTTATCAAGTCTTTGGGCAAATTCCTTCTGCGTTATCTTCAACTGTCTGCGGCGTTTCTTAATTGCATTACCGATTTCTTCTGCGGTATACATGGCAAAACGCTGGTCATCTGACATCGCCATATCTTCACCTTCCTTCTATAATTGATATTACTCGGCTGTTCTGATTCGTGTTTTGCATAAAAATGCGAAATCCGTATCGAAAAACAACTGAATTATTATGTTAAAAATACTATACCATAAGCAAAAACGAATTGCAAGTGCGTATTTTTATAAAAATCTATTGACACATTTTGAAAGATGTATTATGATTAAACACGAACTAAAAGTGCGGATTAAAACTTGGATGATTTAGAAAAAGGTTTTAATCCGTATCGGGAATGCAAATTTAACAGAAAGGAGGAGTCGTATGATAACTACAAAGGAAGCATTTATCGATGCAAAGGAAGTCAGTCAGATTCTCGGAGTAGGTATGACAAAAGCATATGCAGTTATTAAGGCATACAATGCCGAGCTGGATGCGATGGGGTATTACACCATGCGTGGGAAATGTCCCCGTAAATACTTCGAGCAGAAGATTTACGGATATGCAGATTACTACAATTCGGGAGATGACCTGACACAAAAAGCCTGTAAAGTAGCCGAGGAGAGCAACTATCAGGCAAAAGAAAAAGTCCAATCCGATTAGGAAAGGATTAGAAACTTATAATCAGTAGATGCTGCATCAGCATCTACCGGAAAGGAGGCAGTATGGTACGTGGTGACAGTGTGACAATCAGCTTTCGTCTGAATCTGAACAGGGAAGAGGATACGGAAATCTGGAATTTCTTGACCGGAGATGCCTTAGAAGCCTGTTTTGGAGATAAGAGCAAGTGCATAAAAAGTGCGATGATAAGAATGATTCATGGCATAAAGCAGGATGAGAGAGAGAAGCATCTTGTTGTTGAGATGAATACCCGGATGGATGTAATCCAAAATGCAATGACTGGGGAAGCGGATCGGATTATCAATGCAGTGAAGCTTATTGTTAAGGAAGAAGTGGAACAGATAGCCGGAATACAGTCTGAAAGAGACAAACCGATACCGCATGGAATGACAGCGAGAATGCCGGAGCGGAACGATGAAACGGTCGGATGTTTTGAAGAAGATTCGGAAGATCTCGACGAGACCATATCGGTATATGCGATGTCTTTTATGTCAGATTTGTAGAAGGCAGGATGTGAGATGTTAATACACCCGGTAATACAAAGAACGGAAAAGTAATACCGGGTGTAATACGGATTATTTTATGGTAATACCGGAAGTAATACAAGTGTCAGCCGGTATTACAACGTGCATTACAGTTATAGCCCCGAAGAGGGCATATATGCAGAGGGTTTTAGGGAGATTTTGGTCTCCCTAACCAGATTTTGTAAAACGCAGGGCGTTTTACGTATCTGGCAAATTCTATCTGCACAAGTTTCAGAAACCGGGCAGGAAAAGGAAACTTCTGATGACGGATAAGAAAAAAACGAAAGAAGGGATTGCTTATAGGACGAAGAGGACAATTGATAGAACCAAGGAAGAATTTCACCATCCGGTTGTCGGATGAGGAACGGGAGCAGGCGGAGTATGATGCAAAAGCCAACAACATGAAAATATCGGATTATGTGAGATATCTGATTGTTCATGGTGGCAGGTTGGATACGAGGCTTGCCTATGACAGACGGAATCTGATCAGTCAGATTTCCGGTCTTTGCAACAACTACAATCAGATGACGAGAACCGCCAACGGGTGCGGATATGTGTTCGACAGCACTATGCGGACGGGAAATCACCTGCTTGAACAGATAAAAGATTTATTGCAGGAGGTGGTGAACAGGTGGCAATAACCAAGATGATGCATATGAAAGCAAGCAGTAAGGCTCGCATAGACATTCATCTGGAACATTCCATCAACTATATTTTACAGCCGAAAAAACTTGGCACAGCCAATCTGGCGGGCAGTATTAACTGCCTGCCGGATATGGCTTATCAACAGATGAAGGCAACCAAGCAGATGTTCGGTAAGACCGGCGGAAGGCAGGGATATCATTTTGTCATATCCTTAAAACCGGGTGAAGGTACACCGGAGATTATGTATGATATTGCAATGCGGTTTGCCGAGGAGGCATTTGCAGGAGAATATGAGGCGGTGGTGGCTGTCCATACAGACAGGGAACATCTTCATGCACACATCATAATAAACAGTGTGAATATGGTAACAGGATACAAGTTTCAGTGCCGGGATGGTGACTGGAAATATAAATTCCAGCCCATTACCAATAAACTCTGTGAAGAATACGGGCTTCATATCACACCGGCGGAATACAGCAAGGAACCCAAGAATATGTCGAGACCACAGTGGGAACGGGAACAGACATTTTCGGAATGGATCAGGCAGGACATCATGTTTTGTGCCATCAGCGCAGAAAGCATGGAGCATTTCATTTTCCTTCTGGAGAAGCTGGGGTTCGAGGTAAAGCAGGGCAGGCATATCGCAGTAAAGGTTCCGGGAATGAAGCGGTTTAAGAGACTGGATACCATATCAGAAGATTTGAGCGGAGAGAGCTTGGAAGCTATGTTCAAATACGGAGATGCAAGTCTTACAGCTCCGGTCAATCGAACTGCATCGTTGCTTCCGGTAAGAAAAGCCGTGCTTACGCCATACCAGAGAAAGTGCTATGCAAGAATGTATCGCCTGCGGCTGGCAGAGAAGAAGAGATTTACTTATAAATCCGCTTATCTGTATGAGCAGATACGGAAAATGCATGAGCTGCAGGAAGAGTATCTGGTGGTGGTCAAGTATGATGTGAAGTCGTATGTGGAATTGTTCCGATTGAAGCAGCGGCTGCAGCGGGTGGATGAGGAACTTTGTAAGGCACAGCAGGATTTGTATAAGGAACATGGAAAGCAGAAACGGGCATGTAAGACGGAAGAAGATGTAGCTTCCTTTGAGGCATCTGAACCGGAATACCATGAAAAGCTGGAACAGATCAAGTTTCAGAAGAAGGAGAATCGTAAGAAGCTGAAAGCAGTGGAGCGGTGTCTGGAAAGGGATGGAAGTCTGGAAGAAGCTGAATTGGAGTATAAGATACCTGTGGATGATATGGTGGATTTGGCAGAGGTTGAGCAAGATGCAGTGCCGGAAAATCCATATCGGGTGCAGGAGATTGCAGAAGTTGAGGAGACTGTTGCGGATGAGACAATGGAAGTGGATATAACTATGGCACCGGAGAATGAAGCGGTTACAGAAACGGCAAATAAGCTGGTGCCTGAAGCAAGGGATGTTGAGGAGGAGATGGTGTTCAAGGATGAAACTATTGTTTCGGATGTTGAGATGTTTGATATGGTGTCGGATGAACGAATCCCAATGGTTGTAAATGCGAAATCTGACTTTGCAAAGGTTGATGTCCGAGAGGAAGAAGCTGTGAAGCTTCCATCCAATAAAGAAGATTATATGAGGATGAGCGTGGATGAAAAGGTTCGTTGTTATCCGTTTGATACCAAGGGAATAGATTCTGCATTTGAGATGGTAAAGGCTTATTTCAATTCCGTGGGACTGAGTGCAGATTTTGATTCTGTCTATGAGGAAACAAAACTTTTGACAGACTATTATGAGAAACAGAAGGCAGAAGAGCTTCTCCAAGAGCAAACGGAACAGATAATAGAAAAGATGGACATTTTGATTATTTGAAATGTCACGATGAGGTGTAGGATGATAGTATTCTGGTTCTTCAAAACCATTTTCTCCTTCAGGATCAAAATGTAATTTACTAATATAGTTTTTTTGACCACAACATTCTGTTGCATATAAATCCATAATAGTTGACATGCACTGATTCTGAACTGTAAGGAATAACTCGCGGAGCTTTGTAATATCACATTTGGTAAAAAGAACTTTATTGACAGAATAAGTATAATTATCAAGCTCACTTCCCTTAAATTTATAGCCGGACATTACTGCGGCAATACCAAATGCATTGGAACCAACGAAGGGATCTCCGACAATACCGTTAGCTGGTGTAATTTGGCTAATCATTTTGCTTGCTATATCAGATGATTTTCGACCCTTAAAATTATAAGTGTGTTTTTGAACTGCAGGAATATTATTGGCGATGTTTTCAATAGCTGTAATGGCAAAGTTGATTTTTGACTTTTCAGTACGTAATTCAATTGAGTTTCGTTTCATAAAAAACCTCCTAAATTATATTACAATAAAAATTAAACGACAATTTTTGCCGCTACAATTGAAAGTAGGTATTTGAGATTCCCTAAGGTTACACATGTGTACTGCAGGGGTGCTGTGTTAAGCTATTTTTACAGCGGAAGGTTTTGATTTTCAGGCTATATTGCTAGTGGTTAAAGTCTTTTAGTTTTGCCCTTTAAAGCACGGTCACGGGTTCCAGCAGTCAACATTGAGAGTATCCATCTTATTATCAGTTTAGATAATTTTACAGAAAAACACGTAAGATGAAGCCCTCGTAAATGCTTTAACACATCGTGATTATCTGGTAAATGGCAGTGAAGTCTGGTAAATGGCAGTGAAGTCCATATTGACATATACGATGACAGAATGGAAATCTATTCTCCAGGAGGAATGCCGGATGGTTCCATGATTCAGGACAGAGATCCGCTTACAGTACCTTCTACCAAAAGAAATCCGGTTCTTGCGGATGCGTTCAACAGACTTGGATATATGGAACGTAAAGGTAGTGGATTTGGAAAAATTATTAGCGGATATGAGTTTCAAATCAATTATAGTGAGGAAAAAAGGTCGTAATTTCGTTCAGATAGGTATCAGTCTACTGCTGTGATGTCCCTCAATATGTCCCTCAATATGTCACCCAATATGTCACCTAAGACAAACTGGATACGTAGATTTTGGACTTGATTCGAAAAGCCAGTAAAATTAATACAGACAAAATGGCAATTGCATTGGGCGTGAGCTCTAAAACAAATTATCTGCTGGAGAAAGACTTAGTTGACTTGATTGAATTTCACTGATATAATAAGTTTCACTACAGGAATGAAAGTGGTGATATAAGTGAAACTAGACAGAATTGGATTAGAATGTGTAGAGAATAAGTTTTTAAAACTGCCAAATATTCAGAAGTATGAAGTTGTCCACAGTACAGAAGATGGTTTTATTGCATCTGTGGAGATGGATGATGGGTATGAGTTTCATATAAATGCCTGCTTCATGAATAGGGTATTTCCGTCCACAATTATAAAGTTGATTGAGAAGCAGGATAAAAGCCGGGGAGTGAGCATTTTGGTTGCTCCATATATTTCAGAGAGAACCGCACAAATATGCGAAGATAACGGAATGGGTTATTTTGACTATGCCGGAAACTGTTGGTTTGTAGGTCATTCTATTTATTTGTCTGAAAAAGGAAATAAGAATCCACAGCCTAAAGAGCAAAGGTCCGTGTCCATATTCGAAAGGACTTCCGTGGTGTCTTCCTGCATTTTGCGTGAGTTGTTTGCGGATGTAACGAAGATATGGAAGCTTAAATATCTGTCGGAAAAGGTAAATTGCAGTATTGGACAGGTATCCAAACTGATGAAAGTTCTGGTGGAAAATGCATGGGTAGAAAAACTTCCGGATGGTTATAAGGTTATCGATCCGGAATCGCTCTTGTTGGAATGGAGCAGGGATTATGGAAAAAAAGAAATAACATCCTATGCTTGTTATAGTTTAGATAATATCTCTGTTATTGAGGAACGATTGAAAAAACTAAAGATAGATATGGGAATTGATTCTTATCTTACCGGATTGTCCGGTGGAGTGCGTTATACGCCGGTGGTGCGTTACAATAAGATACATGTTTATATCGCACCGGAGGATATTCAGGAAGCAATCCGATATTTGGACTTGAAAGAAGTAAACAGCGGTTCAAATGTGGTTATTTTTCCATTAGAAAATGATTCTTATATCAAGGATTACAGGGTGATTGACGAGTCCGCAGTAGTATCCCCTCTGCAAATATATTTGGATTGTATGCAGATAAAGGGCAGGGGAGAAGAAATGGCGGAAGCGGTTTTGCGGAAGGAGATTCTTAGATGATAAGAGATGAAGACTTGAAAAGCAGCGTAGACTATTCGGAAGGTCAGAAGAGGGCTGCACATAGAGTTCTGGTAGAGCTGGTTAATATTTTTCAGGAGTATGAAGATGAAATCCGTGTGGTAGGAGGCTGGGTTCCGGATTTAATGTTTCCGGAAGAAGGTCATGTGGGAAGTGTGGATGTAGATATTATGATTAATCATCTGACTTTGCAGGATGAAGGCTATCAGAACATGTCGAGGATACTTCAGAAAAACGGATACAAGGAGCATCCGGAGAAATATTTTTCCTTTGTAAAGACAGTGGTAGTAGACGGAATATCTTATGATGTAGATGTGGATATTTTGGCGGGAATGTACGGTGGTACTCAACCGAAGAGAAGAAGTCAGCATGTGCAGGGCATTAAGGCATTAAAGGCCACAGGCGGTAATTTTGCATTTGAATTTCCGGCACAGAAGATTAGTGTGGAAGCAGAACGACCGGATGGAGCAACAGATGTTGCGAATGTCAGTGTTGTAGCTGTAGTTCCTTATATAATAATGAAAACTGCAGCAATGGGCAGAGGAAAAGCAAAGGATGCTTATGATATTTACTTTATCATCAAGCATTATATTGGTGGAGTAAGAGAACTGGCAAAAGAATTTGAACCTGTAAGGGATAAAAATATTGTAATAGAAGCGAAAGATAAGTTAGCAGGTAAATTTGCTTCTGAAAATCATGCCGGTCCAAAAGATGTGGCGGATTTTATGGATTTAGAGGATGAAGAAAGTATAGAAATGACCAAGAGAGATGCTTACGAACAAGTGCAGGCATTATTGAATTTAATATAGGTATTAAAAAACATCAGGCATGATGTGTGATGAAGACATGATAGTTATTGAGGAAATGGCGATATTGTATAGATGAAAGTAGGAAGCGAATACAAGAATTGGGAGAAGGTGATTTGTAAATGGATTTGGCGACAGCAATTGGATTGCTTAGCTCTTTTGTTACTTTAGAAGAGGCAGGAAGAAGCTGGGTGTTACTTATAAAAGACAAATTGAAGAGAAAAGAGATTGACATTAATAATTGGGATTCAGATGATCCTTTAGTTCAGGCTTGCCTCGATAGATTTAAAACTGACATGGGAGATAAATATAAGGATCATATTTTTTCAGAGGAAGAAATCCAAGAAATCACCAGGGGTTTTTTTGAGCAGAATAGAGAGCTGCGTATAGGGAATGAGGAAAAGAAGCAAATGACTCAGATTATTGAGGATATTTTATACGCATATAATGGGTATACGAAGTCTCTTATGTCGAGCGGCGAAAGAACACTACATAATACGTTATCATCGGATTTCTCCAAGATGATGGATAAGCTGGAGGTGATAGAAGAACAACCTCGTAAGGAAAATATTAAGAAGTTTTTGCATGCGATTGAAATAAGTAAAGAAATTGAACTTGGAAATATCGAAGAGCTTATTAACGGCGAATATGAAATTGACAGGTCAGAAATTATAGAAACGATACAGGTAGGACGAGAAAAATTAGTATCGATACAAGGAAATGCTGGTTCAGGTAAATCAGTTGTATGTAAAAAACTATTAAAGGGAAAAGAATATGTATTAGTAACAAGAGCAGAGAATTTATCCACTGGAAAGAAAGTAAATGATTTGTGGGATTGCGATATAGAGGATGCGATCCTGTGGTTAGAAAATAAACCACTATATATTTTTATTGATGCTATAGAATTTATTGCTGATTGCGGTGATAATGCATTTCCATTATTACAGGAGATATATAGGCTTGCAGATAAATACAACAATGTATATGTTATCACTTCGTGTAGAACCACTGATAGTTCTGCGTTTATGAAGATAAATACAAAATATAGAATCAAAACATATGAGATTCCGGATTTAACGAAAGATGAGATTGATAAGGTTGCACAAAAATATCCAATTATTTTGTCCTTGAATCAGAATAAAACATATTCGGATTTATTACGTGTGCCATTTTATCTCAATTTAATTATATCGGGAGGGTTTGTAAAAGAAAATATTAATGATGAGAATGATTTTAGAAATCTAATATGGGATAGAATTGTCTGCTTAAAGGATAAATGTAGAAAATACGGTGTTTCACAAAGCGATATTAGAGAAACTGTTGAACGTATTGTTTTTGAACGCGCTAGTAGTTTTGTTGTTGGTGTTGATCGTGATATTGTAGATAGCAATATTCTAGAGGCACTGAAATCGGAAGGAATTATTGTTGAGAGCAAGAATAAGATACGCTTGAAATATGATATTTTTGAAGATATTTGTTTTGAAAGATATATAGATAAGGCGTTCGATGCGTGTCGCGGATTATATAATAATTTTTTTGCTAAAATAGAGAAAATCGGACGTTGCATATATAGGAGATATCAGATTTGGATATCTAATAAGTTATTTGTACAGGAGGCTCGCGAGAAATTTGTATATACACTGTTAACCGATAATAGTATTGAAGTAAATTGGAAAAAACAAACAGAGATTGGGATAGTTAAATCAAAATATTGTGGATTGTTTTTTGAGGAATTTCGGGAGTTGCTTGATGAAAAAGCGATTGCAGATTTGATAGATATAACAAACTTATATGCATTTGAGGCGAAAATAAATCAGTCACCAACATTAATAATGAATGTAACACCGATTGGAGCTGCACGTGAATATTTAATTGGAATAGTTTTTGAGGAACGAATAAGTTTAGAAGATAATAGATCTTCTATTATTAAGCTGTGTGATGATTATGCAAATTGTTCTTATAAAACTACGGAGACTGAAGAAAAAGCATGTGAAATAATAATTGGATATATTGACAAGCTAATAGAAAAGAGTAAAGAGGAAAAATCATATTATCAACATGATGAAGAGATTGTACAGCTTTTTCTTATAGTTGCAAAAATGTCAAAAGCATCTAAGTCATGGCTGAGAGAATTTGTTGAAAATATGATAGAAGAATATTGTTCTGGAACTAGTAGAAGGGACAGTATTGCTGAAGAGATTCTAGAGGCAGTTGTGAAAAAATGTCCTATTTCTTTTGCTATGGAATTGCCAGAATTAGCGTGTAGAACAGCGGAAACGTTATGGGGACAAAGAGTGTCAAGAAAGCATTTTGCGTATAATGGATATGACCACAATAATGTAAGAGCGTATGGTTTATCTGACAATGCAGATCACTTCGATAATAATGAAAATGGCGTATATAATAACACTTTTCTCTGGTATGTTATGAGATTTAACTTCATAAAAGGACTTGAGTGGGCAATATCATTTGTTAATAATGCAGTACGGACGTTTGCAGAGAATAAGCCAGATGAGATAACAAATATAGAAATTTATTTTCCGAAAGAAAACAAGAAAAAAGTGTATTGGGGTAATGGATGGTTGTGGATGGCAGATATTATGGAACATAACCTTCCGGTGGTATTGACAGACATTGTTTTTGTAATAAAGAAGACAGTTATTAATACTATGAGAAATTCTTTTGATGGTGCATATATTAAGGGTTTGGCAGAATATGTTAAAAAAACTATATATGAAAAGGCAAACAATGTATTGCTTTTGTCTATTATTGAGGCTATTGGGATGAATTATCAAAAAGAAATGCCGGGGTATGCAATAGAATTAGCATCAAGTATGGAATTAATATATTATGATATTCATCGTAGTGGTGAATTTATGTCTAATCCGACAAAAGAACTGTTGGAAAAACAGATAATGCTATCGATGGGAGTTCCCGAAATAACCAGACGATATGAGAAAGATGAGAAGTGTGCATGTAATTTACAACAATATTTTGCTAATTCATATCTTTATGGAGATGATGCAATAAAAAATAGATGTCATGTTATTTTAGATTACTTATATTCTATTTACGATGAAAAAACTCATCCTAATGAGAATTTGCAGATTCAAAAAATGGATTTTCGCAATGCTGCTGTGACAAAAATAGATGGAAATACGATAATGATTGAACCGCAGATCAAGGGAGAAGCACAAAAGATTGTAAAAGACAATGAAGATGCAAATGCACCAATATTGAATATGAATGAAACATTAAATCGTCTTATAAATGATATTAATGAAAAAAAAGCGGATGTTGGTCAAATTGTTTCAGTAATTAATACTCTTTGTGAAAAGATGAAAGGTGATTATCGTATTGAAATGCAGTTTGAATCAGTACTTGTCACATTGATTGCTTCAGTTTTGATAATGCCAGATGTTACGGATGAACAGCGAAATAAACTAGTTGAGGAATGGATTAAGCGTGTAAAGAAAATATTTTTAAATCAATCCTATGTAGCTGAAGTTAATATGGTAATTGCGTTGTGGGAACAATTGAATCAAGATATAAATAACGATCTTAAACAGCAGCTCTTGTTAATGATATTAGAAAGTATAATTAATGACGATAATTCTGGATTAATTAGCCAGATGGCAGAATTATCAAAGTATTTTTTGTCTCAAAATAAAAGGTATGCAAGTTGTATTTTTAATACAATTATTATGCTTGCCAAAGATGAGATGAATCATCAGAAATTTAATGCTGCATTTATAAAAGAAAATCGTAATGATACTGAGTATGAATTCATTCCTAATATGGTTCCCAAATTACATGGAGTGGATCATTGGATTCGAGATAATAAAGGAAATGAATATCAAAATAAAAAATCTCAGATAATTCAAGATTATTTATATGATGGTAAGAGTGTAGATTTTTCAGAGTTTGATATCAGTAATTACGATATAGACATTCTCTGTAACATTGCATGTTGCGGTTTGGATACAGATGATGAGAGATTTGTCATAGTAATTAGATCGATTGTGCAATGTATGATTCAAATTTGGCATAAAAACTGTAAAAAAATGCGAGCACATGAAATAATTGACTTGTTTCAAGAACATAAAGTATCTTCCTTTTTTCAAAGAGAATTGAATATAATAGGACGAAAACCAGAAGCTGTTTATGATATTTTGTTTAAAGATACTGATTTTTCGATATTTACTAGAGATACAGTGGATTTTTATGAAGATGCTCTTAGTGGCTTTTTGGCGGCATATGTTGATGGATTTAGGGAAAAGGGCAAGAGAGATGACATTGAGAAGAAGATTCGAATTCTTGAAACTTATGTAAATAATATACCAGAAGACTATGTAAGAAATATTCTTGAAAAGAGATTGTTTCTTTGTAAAGGAAGATATAGTAGGTGGGATGTAAACAAAGTAAAGGCAGAATATAGTTATAAAGATAAGTGCTTCTTGAATGCGCAAATTGAAAAGTATGGCTCTAATCATCTGGTGGATGTTCTATACACAATATATTTGCTTAATATTAATGAAATTTTACCTGAAATTTTGGTATCTATTAGTTCATGTTTTACAAAAGCTATTAGAAATAATAAAGAACAGTTTGCAAAAGAGGTAAAAGATTCACAAGTGATAGTTGATATGATTATCTTAAAATCCTTTATATTCTATAGTGATGAGATAAAAAAAGATGAAAAGCTGATTAATGCGTATGAGGACATACTATTAGCATTGACAGAAATAAGAAATGAAAAGGCGGCTGTACTGTTAGATGAATTTCGGATTCATTGATTTGAATGTAAAGGTTGGAAGATTGAATTGGGATGTTAAAAGGAATTGGATGGCGCTATATCGTTGGATGATTTGGAAGAATTTGGCGATGATTTAAAAGAGGCTGTGAAATATATGGTGGAGAAATGGTAAATCTTAGTCTCACTGGTCTCAAAATATTCATGAGACTGGTGAGACTGATTTGAGACTAACCCAAATAGAATGCTTTCCCAACTTGAGGAAAATCAATTAAATTCACTCATAGCATCCACATAATCCTGCAATCCGCTTTTCTTCAATGCCAGTTTTGCATACAGCAGAGGTGTTTCCTCTGCCAGCCGGTAAAGATAAACAACATCATTCGGGTTATCAAAGGTAACGGAGGAATTACATTCCTTGCAACGGATAATAAGAACGGAGTTCTCGCCGGCATTAACAATGATGGAGTCTGTGGCAGGCTCATACATACCAAATTGGAAATCAAGATTATTGTTCATGGCGGTCTCCTTCCCACAGATATTTGGCACCATCCAAGAGGTCGATAATAGCTGTAAGCATAGTGGTGTATTCTGTCTGCAATTCTTTGATTTCATCTGAAGAAGGAAGCATATCAGAGGTGCTGGTTGATGTAAATGCCTTCTGCATTTCAAGTAATTGCAGATATAGTGCATTAACAGTCTGCACCAGGGGATATATGGTTTCTCTCTTGCCAACAACACAGATGCGGTTGTAGATGCAGGAACGGACAAAGTAGTCTTGCTTTTTCATACCGCTTGCAAGAATACGGGCTTCAATTTCCTTGCGTTCGGCGTCGGTGATTCTGAAACTGATGGTTGGTAAATGGAAGTGAAGTGCATATTGACATATATGATGACAGAATGGAAATCTATTCTCCTGGAGGAATGCCGGATGGTTCCATGATTCAGGACAGAGATCCTCTTACAGTCCCTTCAACCAGAAGAAATCCGGTTCTTGCTGATGTATTTAATCGGCTTGGATATATGGAACGTAAAGGTAGTGGATTTGGAAAGATTATCAGTGGATATGAATTTCAAATAAATT
>JAEDFR010000201.1 GCA_016297945.1 Lachnospiraceae bacterium
TTGTCACCATACCACTGTGTATGATGATTGCAGGATAAGTACGGGGACAGGTTCCTCGACTCATATTTATGAGTCGAGGAACCTGTCCCCAGAAGGATTGATTATGAAAGAACAAAAGGATATTTTTATAAGTTATAGGCGAGCCGGTGGTGAGTGGTTTGCCTATTGTTTGTATCTGGAATTGACTTCTGCCGGCTACACGGTCTTTTTTGATATTGCCAGTTTACGGGGCGGAAGTTTTGAGAAGGATATTGAGGAACAGGTACGTGCATGTAAGGATTTTATTATGGTTTTGCCTCCGGATGCTCTGAAACGCTGTGTGGAAGCGGAAGATCTGGTATATAAAGAAATTAAAACGGCCAGAGATTCAGGCAAAAATATGATTCCGATCATGATGAAAGATTTTTCGTTTCCTTCACAAAAGTTTTTTGAGGAACATCAGTGTCCTGAGCGATATGAGGACATAAAATATATAGAGGGAAGAAACGGCCACATTACAGATGGTATTTTGAATCTGGATGGGACGATACTGCATTTGAAAAAGAATTTATTGTGTTCTGTTCCAAATGCGGTAAACAGGCAGGAAAAAACAATATCTTTGGATAAGGTATTTGATGGACATAAGATGTCAAAGCAAAAAAGTCGTCCGGAATATGAGCTTCTGCCGAATTTGTCTACCAATGAGTATTTTGCACAGGGCAGCAGAGATAAAGAAATTGCATGGCTTTCGGATGCGATTGAACGGATGCAGCCTGCATTTGTGTGGGGATACGGCGGCGTTGGTAAGACGGAACTTGTCATGGAATTTGCGCGTTATCAGTCTCATGATCGAAATGTTGCCTTTGTTACATTTTCAAATTCTATCCGGGAGACTGTTATAAATATGAAGTTCGTCGGTTATGTTATGCCAAATCGGGAGCTTCTGTCTATGGAAGAACGGGAGGCGGCGGAAGAAAAAATTTATCAAGAAAAATTGAAATTGTTAAATGCCTATTCAGAAGATGATATACTTATTATTGACAATTTTGAAAAACCGGGTAAAACCTTGGCGGATCTGAAACGTGAAAGTGCTTATAAAGATCTTGTGGGCATTCGAATGCATGTTATTTTTACAACGAGAAATCGTCCGGACAAATATACAAAGGAACTTCTTCCGCTGGCAAAAGAAGATCTTTTGGAAATGATGAAACATTATCTGGGAGATATTTGTATCCCTGAAAATCTTTTGCTGCAGCTCATTGCTGCTGTCGATTCAAATACAATGGCGGTCGAACTCATTGCAAAGTTGATGGCAGATGAATTCAGCTCAATCACACCGGAAGACATCCTGTCCGCCTTTGAAAAAGGGACTGTAAAACAGTTTGCTGATGCGGAGATTGACAGTTACAAAGACAGAGAGTACAGAGAAACAACAATTTTTGAACATATCAAGTTACTGTTTAATTTGGCTGCATTATCCGGTGCGGAAATTGATGTGCTCCGCCATGCTTTTTTTATTTCTACGACGGGAATGAAAGCGGATGTTTTTGTAGAGATCGGCAAGGGAAATTGTTATTATTTTTCTTCGGAAAATGGTCAAAGCTACGGTCAGGTCGTCAAAGGTCTTGTAAATAAAGGGTGGCTGCGCATTAAAAATGGGAAGATTTTCATACATTCTTTGGTAAAAGAAGTCTTGTGGGAAGAAAAAAGAATGAAGCCGGATGGAGATCTGGAGAATTACCTGATGAATTTTACAGCACCGCAATACAATCCAATCTGGTATATCGATGCAGGAACTATGACTATAGAAGACTGGAAAAAAACAGAGCGGATGCGGGCGGAATATATGACGAATGCATTTCGACATTTCAATAATGAAAAAGCGGGTTATGCTGCAGGTGCAGCCGAAGCTTATCGACGCTGCGGTGATTTTGAACAGTCGATTATTTATACAAACTATGCTTTGGACAGTATTCTGAGTAAAAAAGAAAAAGAGCCAGGAGATTGGTTCACCATTCTTTCTTTAGAGCGGATGTGGTGTCAAAACATGGTTGAGAGTTCCTGGGATCCGGAGTGCTATTATGGAAATGAATTATGTGAAGATCATTCCGATAAGCCTGAGAATGAACAAGGCATTTACCGCAAAATTCAGGCTTTGTATGGGTGACGACGGGGACACCCATGGCTGATTAAATAGGTATAATTTGCTTTTTTAAACATAAACTTTTAGGAAGAAGGTCTATTGACTTTTTGCTTTGTACTTGTTAGTATATTAATACAAAGAAAGTTTACCACTGACCGATATGTGGTATATAAATGGTCGGGTTGTAAGTTTACCGCTGACCGATATGCGGTATATAAATGGTTGGGTTGTAAGTTTGGTCCTTCGCCGAAAGGCGAGGGACTTTTTCCATATTTCTGCAGAGAGGATGGAACAAATGAAGAAAACAGGATTTTATATTATACAGGATAAATTTTTTGAAGATATGCCGGATCCATATCTCAAGGGGAATAAGGCAGGCAACAGACCACATTATTATTGTTTTGAAGATACTTCAACAGGAATTTATTGGATGATACCGCTTTCTAGCAGAATAGATAAGTTTCGGAAAATAATAGAGAAGAAGAAACAATCGAGAAAACCTTGTGATATTCTTCATATTGTAAAGTTGGACGATGGAAGAGAAAGTGTATTTCTAATACAAGATATGTTTCCGATTACAGAGGAATACATAGAACGTGAGTATACGATTGCCGGAAATCACCTGATGCTGACTAGTGAACATACGGCAAAAGTAATAGAACAGAAAGCAAGAAAAGTGTTGGGGATGTTAAAGCGTGGTGTGAAGTTTATGCCTACACAACCAGATGTGCTATCAATATTGGAGAAATTAAAGCAGAATAAATAGTTTTTGATGGCTCTATTTTGGTTCAAAGGCACACATGGGGACAGGTTCTGACCATGGGGACAGGTTCCGAGACTCATAAATATGAGTCTCGGAACCTGTCCCCACTTT
>JAEDFR010000057.1 GCA_016297945.1 Lachnospiraceae bacterium
AAACAAGTGGGGAATTTTCTCCGACATTTTTGGGACTTTTTTATTGACAATCACACAAAAGAAAATCAATAATTTTGGAGCCGTTGAAAAGGTTTATGTGGAAGGCACTCATGAGAAACTTGTATCACCTGAAGATTTTGATCGGGCTCAGGAGTTAAGAGCAAAACATCGAATCGGAAAGCGTGATAAGAATGGCAGATCTGTTGATCAGTCACCATGCAAGCATATCTGGGGTAACAAACTTGTTTGTACCTGTGGTCATGCTATGAATAGAAGAATCGCTCACAAGGCAAAAGATGGAAATCTTTCGTATATCTATCAGTGCTATGGACAGTTAAGAACAGGCACACCTGAAAGCAGACGGAAGAAAGGCCTTGAGGTTGATGGAATCTGTGACAACTCATCGTTTATGGAATGGAAGTTGGAAGTTCAGGCTGATTTCATTTTTAAAAAGCTTTTAAACAATAAGGAAGCTATTTACCGTGAAGCAATGTCGATGTTGAGTGATGTGGCTGAGGTTAAGGCTCCTGAAAGAAATGATAAGGAAAAGCTTGAACGAAATATGAAGCAACTGGATAAGCTACATAAGCAAATGGCTAATCTTGTTGATATGTGTGCTGACGGAGATATTTCCAGAGAAGTCTTTCGCAGTAAGAAAAAGAAACTTGAAGATCAGATTTCAAACATTGAAAAAATTAATAGTGAGTGTAGACAGCAGATTTTAGAATTGGAAGATAATGAAGCAAAGGATAGACGCATTGAAAGTCTTTCTGAGTTCATTAAGATGACTGCTTATGATGCCAGGGCGAAGATTCCTGAGACAGTGATTGATAACTTTGTAGATCGTGTGGTATTTGATCACGGAGATTTCATCTGGTATCTGAATCCAACCTTTGGAAATGAAGTATACAGTCAATCCACTTCCGATTGGAAAAAAAAACAACTGTCGACCGCTTCAAGTGATACAAAAGATACGTCATATGCCTGCTCCAGCGCAGGCAGCTATTAGCAATCAGGGGAAATAATAGACCACAATATATTCACTTCTGTGATCTGACTGTTACGAGGGAAGATGTGAAGGCTTATATGGCTGAACATCCTGAGTATACAAAGGCGAACAGATTCCAGGATATTTTGGTAAAAGTCTATATATAATGAGTTTTGAGAGGGAAAGTGTAAAAGCTTTCCCTCTTTTCATGTTGGGAATAAACCTAAAATAAAAGGTTTGTTCCTTTTTTTATTACCAAAAAACAAAATATCCATGAAAAGGGAGGTTCGCGATGAACATTACAGCGTTAGGTGCAAGAAAATGCAATTACCCGTATCCAGCAAATGTCCGTATTGTGAAAGTTATTTGAATGTATAAGAAGGTAGGAGCAAAAAAACTCAGATCACAAAATTGTGACCTGAGTTTTTTATTTTGTCTTTTAAACTGTAAATCCAGTGACAAAAGAACCGTTCCTAGTTAGCCCCCTGCTCTAATGCAAGTGTTCTTGTTGTAAGATCACATACTTCAGAAGGTCCGTAATACTGGATAGCACCGGGATATGTGAATGCTGTTTCAACAGCCCATGCATCTCTGTGTGCTTCGAAGTATTTGAAAGGTGCTCCGTCAAGCTCTACTAAAGCTTTGCGGATAACGGGTTTGTCTTCACCGTTTCTTCTTTCCATGTTCATCATCTTGGTAATCGGCATACCACCTGCAACCCATTCGTCAGCGGGTTTTGCGATGTTGGATACTTTTGAAAGATATCCGGTATAACCGTAAGAGATTAACATGAATGCATTGTAACCAAGTGAGTAGCAGTAGTCAGAATCAAAGTTAGAAGGGAATGCACATCTTCCTTCGTAACCGAAGAAGTGATGTAATGCACCGAATTTTCCTTTGTATGTGCCGGCTGCTTTTCTCTTGTCGAGTTCGTCTTTTACTAAAGCAGAGAATAATTTTTCTGATTCGATTAAGGATACCTGAACGTTACCGTGAGGATCTCTTTCTAAGAATAACTGCTGCTGAACGAACTGAGGAAGCATAGCAAATACTGCCATAGATTCTTTTGTAAGTCCGCTTTCGATGAATGCATATTTTGCAGCCCAGTCAGGAAGAGCATTGAATTCTTCTGTTTTGCTGCCTGCAAGGAGTTCGTTGATTTCTGCAATCAGTACAGAGAATTCAGGAACGAATTCTACGATACCTTCAGGGATGATTGCGACACCGAAGTTGTCTCCGTTAGCTGCACGTTTTTCAACAGAATCCGCAATCTGTCCGGCAATCTGAGCCAGTGACATTTTCTTTGCTTTTACTTCTTCACCGATTAAGCAGATGTTAGGCTGTGTCTCAAGTGCACATTCCAAAGCAACATGAGAAGCACTACGTCCCATAACTTTGATGAAATGCCAATATTTCTTAGCTGAGTTAGCATCTCTTTCAATGTTTCCGATTAATTCAGAATAGGTTTTGGTAGCTGTATCAAAACCGAAAGAAGCTTCGATGTCTTCATTCTTTAAGTCGCCGTCGATGGTCTTAGGACAACCGATAACCTGAATGCCGGTATTGTTAGCTGCCATGTACTCTGCAAGTGTAGCAGCATTGGTGTTAGAGTCGTCACCACCGATGATAACGATAGCAGTAAGACCGTTTTTCTTTGCATTTTCTGCAACGATTGCAAACTGTTCTGTAGTCTCAAGCTTTGTACGGCCGGAACCGATGATATCAAAACCGCCGGTATTTCTGTATGCATCGATAAATGCATCATCAAATGTAACATAATCATTTTTCAAAAGTCCGTCCGGACCGCCCTTGAAACCAAGAAGCTCATTGTCTTTGTTGGTTGCTTTTAATGCATCGTAAAGACCGGTAATAACATTGTGTCCACCGGGAGCCTGTCCACCGGAAAGAATAACACCTACAACCTGCTTTTTAGCGGGAGCTGTGTTCTGACCTTTTTCAAATGTGATTTCCTTTTTTCCGTATGTGTTGGGGAAGAGAGCTTTGATCTTATCCTGATCAGCAACACTTGCTGTTTCAGAGCCTTCCTTTACACAGATTTCTGCGATACCGTTTCTGAGCATTCCCGGAAGCTTGGGAGTGTACTCGTATCTTGCCTTTTGAAGAGGTGAAAGATTCATTTTCAATATCTCCTTTTCCTTAAATAATGTGAAATTTATTTCATTACCTAAAATACTAAAACATTTTGGAAAAATAGTAAATAGTATTTCGATGATTTTTCATATCTTTCCCATATGACCGTTGTTGTTTGCTATAAAATATCTGTCATTATCTGCTCCGGATTTTCGTCAGGGGCTGTCATGAATTTTCAACTGGTATTTTTGGATGATAGATTGTATGATGAAAGTATCAAAGGTTAAGTGGCGAATAAGCCAGAAACATAGGAACGACAGAAAGCGAGATGGCAGCATGGAAATGAACAATTATTTTAAAAGTATGGTCGAGCAGGATAAATGTGCCGTGGTTATTTGTGATTTGGAACATACCATTATTTATATGAATCCGGCAGCTGTAAAAAATTATGAGAAATACGGTGGAGAAAGCATTTTGGGAAAAAGCCTTCTGCATTGTCACAATCCGCATTCCTGTGAAATGATCATAAAGGTTGTTGACTGGTTTGAAAAGGATGTTAGCAACAATATCGTACATACTTTTTTTAATGAAAAGCAGAATAAGGATGTTTATATGGTTGCGTTACGGGATGATGAGAAAAATCTGATTGGCTATTATGAAAAGCATGAGTATCGCAATCGTGACATGAGTGATTTTTATGTGTTTGATTAATATTTGTATTTATTGTTATCCCTACGATGATTATTTTCCCTATGGCGGAGGATTAAACGGAAACTGCGAAGGCGAACCGTTTACCTGCATGCGGGATGTCAGAAAGCATGGGCAGGATGTCATTTTGACACTGACCTGTGATCATGCCTGCCTTTTTTGAACGGAATATGTCGGATGCCTGCGAGATGAAACTGCATATTTTTGCGCCTCCGGCTACCGGTGAAAACGATCCGTCGCAGGGAGAAGACTGGATGGAAAATTATTATTACACACTACGAAAGCTGCCGGATATCCGCTTGCGTTTTGAACCGGTCATGTAAAGACCATATATATATTAGGAACAAAAATCTGAAAAGAAAATTAGAAAATGGTGTTTTATCAGGAAAAGAACTGTCTTGTAAATTCTAAGAGCCGCTGTTCAAATTCCTGATAAAATTCCTGATATAATTTAGAGGAGTAGGGTGTCTGATAAAAAGCTTTTAAAAAATACAGCATAAAGGCTTTCTGTTCTTCTATAGAGTGGTTGAGTTCCTGCATTTTTACAAGAACTTCCTTTTTCAGATTGTGCCATTTTAATTGGAAAGCTTCGTACTTTTCCATGTCCGGAATTTCAAGCCAGTCACGGATTTTGACATAGGATTTCTTTTTTGACGGACATCCGAGCTCTTCATTTAAAACAAAATATGTGATTTTGTCCGGATGAAAATTTCTGCCCAAAGGATAGAGACGGCAGAGACCGGTGCGGATGGAGTGGATTGTACAACGTCCGCCCACGTTTAAAAAAGGACAAATCTCGGTATCGGAATGGGAATGTCCCGGGCGATCATCCACAACCATTTTGATATTTGGCAGAATCAGACCGTCATGATTGCTCAACTCCAGCGGACCGTCTTCACAAGTCAGAATTTCATAGGTAACAGGAGTGTTGTCAACAAGTCTTAAATTGGATGTCAGCATCCACATATCATAAGGGTCCAATACGATGGAATTCCCCATGTTTTCGCAACATTGATTGCAGCCTTTGCAATCGTTACAACCGATTTTTGCAGTCTGAGAACAACGGTATTCATGTAGGGATACCGTTTTGTTTTCTGTGTCTTGAAGCTCTTGATTGAAGCTGAAATTGGAATTTTCCATGGTTTGGGATGCTCACTTTCGTAAATTTTTTGTTGCCATGATACCGGCGGATTGCTATGCACTTTGTGCTCTCATAATCCTAAAGTCATACTCTTCTATACAAGTATAAAAAGTCTGACCTTTGGATTCTTGGTATCATTTTATCAAAAGATAGTAAAAATTACCACTTGAAAAAATCGAACACATGTTCTAATATGGAATATACGAAAGGAATGTGTGTGTATGAGTGCATTGAATATTTCAGACAAAAGTATTGATGTCATCTGTCAGAATTGCAGAGACGGTTCTATTATTCCACTCAAACTGAGGATCACGGATGAAGATGGGGAGATACAGCAATACCAGATTAAAGGGTATCGGGATATAACCGGACGACACAGTTATCATCTGCCCAATGGCATGACGGTCACTACGAATCAGGAAATCAAGGTTTTTGAGTGTAGAATCGAGTGCTTTCACAGACAGCGCGTGATTTCCATCTTTTACAATCCCAAGACCCTGATCTGGTCATTATGTCCTACACAAGATGGAAGAGGGTGAGAAACAGTTCGATGACCGGCATTTGAAAAAGATAGACCGGATATGTAATTTTTCCTAACAGACCAAATACGGATTTGATTTTTTCATTTAATACAGGTGCTTCTGCTTTCATCAGAATAAAAAGACAGACTGCATAAAGACTGATAATGAAAAAATCCCATTTTGAACGATGACCAAACTGGCTGTAAATACAAATACAAAGTAGGATGATGTTGGGCACCGGAAACAAAAGCTTCGACATATGAGAAGGGAAGTCTTTTATTGCCTGGCACAGAAAATATATAAAAATTCCCAGCCCTAATCCGGCAATTCCTCGGAGTACTCCATAATAAGAGGCGATAACATCGATTTTCCCAATCAGGATAAAATAATAGCGGTAAATCAAAAAACTAATAGTGGGAGCCAGAATAAAACCTCCGATTTTACCTGTTATGGTCAACAGGATGATAAAGAATATACCACCCCAGAAGATAGCAGGCACATACCAGTCGGTTGAAATCAGAACTGTATTTCCAATCGGTGTCCATTGCAACAAAATAAATTCGGCAAAACAACTTTTTGCTAAGGTAAGGATATCTCCAAAACGGTAGTTGTTTATAATACTGC
Organism: Lachnospiraceae bacterium; assembly: GCA_016297945.1. Lineage (GTDB taxonomy): Bacteria > Bacillota > Clostridia > Lachnospirales > Lachnospiraceae > UBA2882. The sequence goes on from JAEDFR010000057.1 coordinate 6,074, forward strand.
GCATAAAAAGCATAAAAAAAAGAGCAACCAGATAGAGGGGGTAGAGTCGTTTTAGACGGGAACAGATATAGGTTCCGATTGCTTTAATGCGGTTAGGAATAGTTTTATTTGCTATCTGTTTTGAATAAAAACTGCCAATAAAATATCCGGAGACCAAAAAGAAAAATTCAACACCGAGGTAACCGGCATTAAAAAGTTCTATTTTAATCGCATCTGAAAAATGGAGTCCCAGCACCATGATACAGAAGATAAAGCGCCAAAGTTCCAAAATGTCGTTTCGTTTCGTTAGCATATTAAAACCTCATAAGATTAAGATCTGATTCGTCGTTTTGATGATTTAAAATCAGTATATTCATAATTGGAGAAGGAGTCAATTTACCTTATTTGCTTCTCATATTTAATGAATATGAGAAATGGAATTCAGAAATACGAAATATGTAGGAAAATAGGCTGGAAAGAGGAGAAAATGAGAATTGCTTGAGAATTATTTACAAGCAGACTCTATTTTTTGAAAAATTTGTCGATATATTTATTGCAAAGATAAATTCGGTATTTTATAATAGACATAACATCTGTATTATGTAAATCATTTGATAAGCGGAAGGTGGTGAGTATCATGGGAATTGGGAAAATCGGTGGTTTTTATCAAAGTTATCCTATTCAGCCTATTAAACAGGTAGATGTAGAGACAATAAAAGCTCAGGATGCATTAAAAAAACAGCAGGATGAACAATTGCCTGCAATGCAGGTTTCGCAGGAACCTCTACAAATTCAGGATACTCGTTCACGTGTAGCTGACGTAGAAAATATATCATTAAATTTTAATACCGGTGATACATACGATTATATCGGAAAAGACAGTGATCTTTCTTTGCTTGATGTGGATCAGGTGCTTTCCGATATGAAAAAAGACAGTGTCTTGGATCAGTATCGTTACTTTGTAGGAGATATTTCCAATGTCAATGCTGCAAAAGAAGATCTGGCAGGCGACGGTATTGTGATTATGAAATAAGCGGTTTAATTTTTTGTAAATATTTGTTATGATTAGCTCGGAGGACCAACCAATTGGTTTCCGGGCTTTTTATTCGAGAAATGAAAAGATAAAAGCCGGAATGGAGGGAAAGGCGCATCTATGTTTCAGATTTTTTATCCGGATGTTTGGATAGATTCAACCTATGATATTGATTTTGAAGCGTTGTACCAAAGAGGAATACGTGCTTTGATTTTCGATATTGACAATACCTTGGTAGAGCATGGGGCTCCGGCTGACGAGAGAGCTATTGCGCTATTTCACAGATTGCATACAATAGGATTTTCCTTGATGCTGTTATCCAATAATAAAGAGCCACGGGTAAAAATGTTTTGTGACCAAGTAGAAGGGGCTTCCTATATTTATAGGGCCGGAAAGCCTTCTAAAAAAGGATATCGGAGTGCAATGGAAAAGATGGGGACGGATGAAAAGACAACCGTTTTTATCGGAGATCAGCTTTTTACGGATGTCTGGGGAGCAAAAAGATGTGGGATATTCAGTATTCTGGTAAAGCCCATTGATAAAAAAGAAGAAATACAAATTGTATTGAAAAGATATCTGGAAAGAATTGTTTTACATTTTTACAGGAAAACACTGGCAAAAAATGACAATGTGAAAAAGTGAAAAACAGATGAGAAAGAATAATAAAAAATCAATCAATAAAAATTAATAAAAACAAATAAATAAAGTAAATAAGATAACGAATATTCGGATAGATGTTATTCGAATTAATTACATAGGAACAAAATTAGCTATGAGTGAGATTGAAAAGATGATTGAAATTGATGGAAAGACTAAAATATGTGGGTTAATCGGTTGTCCGGTTGAACATACCCTGTCGCCGCTTATTCACAATACTATCGCAATACATCAGGGAGATAATCTGGTGTATGTACCATTTCATGTAGAGCGTGACCGGGTAGAAGATGCGATAAAAGGTGCATATGCATTGAATTTAAAAGGATTGAATGTAACGGTTCCGCACAAGAGTGCTGTCATTCCATATCTGAAAGAACTGGATCCTTTGGCAGAAAAAATCGGTGCCGTTAATACACTGGTTCGTGTGGATGGCGGATATAAAGGGTATAATACAGATATGACAGGTCTGAAAAGGGCTATGGAAAAAGAAAACATTATTATCGAGGGACGGGATGTTATTCTGCTTGGTGCCGGTGGAGCATCCAGAGCCATCGCTTTTTTGCTGGTTTTCCAGAAGGCAGAATGCATTTATATTTTAAATCGTTCTCTTGATAAAGCGCAGGCATTGGCAGATGAAGTAAATCGTATGATGCAGACAGATATTGTGAAGGCTGTGGCACTTGATGCATATTCGGATCTGCCGGATAAAAAATTTCTTTGCATCCAGGGAACCAGTGTCGGATTATATCCGAATTGCGATTCTGCGGTGATTGAAGATGCCGTGTTTTATGAAAAGCTTGACGCTGCGGTTGACATAATATACAAGCCGGCTGAAACGAAATTTATGAAGTTATGTAAAAGTGCCGGAATAAAGGTCTGCAACGGATTGGGAATGCTATTGTATCAGGGAATTGATGCTTATGAATTATGGAATGGTGAGCATATTGATGATGTACTCTGTGATGAAATTTATAAAATGATGAGGGAAAAAACAAAAGTTGAAGAATAATATTATACTAATCGGCTATATGGGTTGTGGAAAAACAACATTAGGAATAAAACTCTCCTACAGGGAGAGAGTTGGAATGCTGGATACCGATAAAATGATTGAACAAAAGAATAAGAAAAGTGTTGCTGAAATCTTTGACAGTGAGGGAGAAGCGGTATTCCGTCAGATGGAAACGGATGTTTTGAAAGAAATTGCAGGATATCATGAACGCTATATCATTTCTGTTGGTGGTGGATTGCCGATGAAGGAAGAAAACCGCACGTTGTTAAAAGAGTTGGGAGAAGTCATTTATTTGCGGGCAAAACCGGATACTATATACGGACGTTTGAAAAATGATACCACCAGACCATTATTGCGCGGTGATAATCCACAAGAAAAAATAAAAGAAATGATTGCATTTCGTGGACCGATTTATGAGAAGACCGCTACATCGGTTATTGATGTGGATGGGAAGGATTTTGAAGAAATCTTATGTGAGATTCAGAAAATTATCCACAAAGACGAATGGTTATTGGATACGGGGAATGAAAAGAAATAGAAAAGATTGTGAAAATGAAAAATTATATATATAAAGAAAAAGTGAGCAAATCGATACATAAAACAGAGATACTATACTAAGGTGGGAGAACAGATGAATATTTTAGTTATTAACGGACCTAATCTCAATTTTTTGGGGATTCGTGAAAAAGGAATTTACGGAACTGTCGATTACAATGGATTACTTGAGATGATTTCGAAAAAAGGAGAAGAGTGCCATTGTAAAATTGAAGTGTTTCAGAGTAATCATGAAGGTGCTATCATTGACCGCATTCAGGATGCTTATTTTGATGGGACAGAAGGAATCGTGATTAATCCCGGTGCGTTTACTCATTATAGCTATGCCATTCATGATGCACTGGCCTCTGTTACAACCATGCCGAAAGTGGAAATTCATATTTCCGATATTACAAAGAGAGAGGATTTTCGAAAGGTATCTGTTACCAAGGCTGCGTGTGATTATCAGATTTATGGTCACGGTCTGGAAGGCTATTTAGAAGCTATCGATTATGTGATTGCAAAAAACAGTTGAAAATAGTTTTTTTTTAGTATAAACTAGTAAAGAATTATGACGTGAAAAATAATGTGGAAATCTAGGAGGATATAATCATGATTACAGCAGGTGATTTCAGAAATGGTATGACCATTGAGTATGATAACAAGGTATGCCAGGTCATTGAGTTCCAGCACGTAAAACCCGGTAAAGGTGCAGCTTTTGTTCGTACTAAGCTCAAAGACATTAAAAACGGTGGTGTTGTAGAAACATCTTTCCGTCCTACTGAAAAATTCCCGGCGGCACGTATTGATAGAAAAGATATGCAGTATTTATATGCAGACGGAGATTTATACAACTTCATGGATACTGAGACTTATGATCAGATTTCATTAAGCAAAGAAGAAGTTGGCGATGCAATGAAATTTGTAAAAGAAAATGAGATGGTTAAAGTATGTTCTCATAATGGTAATGTATTCGCTGTTGAGCCTCCGTTGTTTGTAGAATTAGAGATTACAGAAACAGAACCCGGTTTCAAAGGTGATACAGCAACCGGAGCTACCAAACCTGCTATTGTAGAAACTGGTGCACAGGTTAAGGTTCCTCTTTTTGTAAATCAGGGTGAAGTAATCAAAATTGATACACGTACAGGTGAATATTTATCACGTGTTTAAGATTTACTGTATTTTTATATCAAAAGCTTTAGGCAATAGGATGAATGATCCTATTGCCTTTTTTGTTCAAATGTATCACATCAATTTTCAGGGAAACCTGATATCTAAAGTCAAATCGAAAGGAAAAATCATGGAAAAATTAAATTTTATGGAGTTTGTAAATGTAGTTAAATCCGATATGGAGAAAAAGATGGGAGAAAATGTCAGAATTGACATACATGATACTGTCAAAAATAATAATGTTTCTTATAAAGCGATTTCCATTGTCAGACAAGATTGCAATGTATCACCGAATTTAAGATTGGAAGATTTTTATGAGGATTATCTTGAGGGAATCGAATTAGAAACTGTTTTAGAAAATATTGTTACAATATTTGAAAAATATGATCATCCGCAGATTAATCTTGAGTGCTTTTTGGACTTTGAAAAAGCCAAAGATCATATCATGATAAAATTGGTTTCATATGAGGCCAATAAAACGCGGATGGAGAACGTCCCCCATATCCTGTTTCTGGACTTTGCAGTCACTTATTTTGTTTATATGAAGCAAGAGGATTTTGGTTACGGAAACGGGTCGGTGCAGATTGAAAATGAACATTTGCAATTATGGGGAGTTGAAAAAGAGCAATTGCATAAGTTGGCCTTAAAAAACAGTATGGAGAAAATGCCGACAAAATTCCGCAGTATACAGGACATTTTAATTGAAATGCTAAACCAGAAAGGCATTGAAACAGATGATATTCAGGAAGAAATGGCAAAGATGCAGGATGAAATCCCCATGTATGTATTGAGTAATGAGCAGAATTATTTCGGGGCATCCGTAATGTATTATCCGGGTGTGTTAAAAGAAATCAGCAGTCGTTTTCATTCGGATTTGATTGTTTTGCCAAGTAGTGTTCATGAAGTGATTGTATTACCGGTCAGCGGAGAGGAGCAATTTGATGAGATGAATAAAATGATTGAAGAAATCAATAAAGAGCAGGTGGCAGATGAGGAAGTTTTATCCAATCATTTCTATTACTATGATGGTTCTATCGAAAAATTGATGATTCCGTCGTTAAGTTTATAAACTTCAAAACTTGTCAAACTATGGGATTTATGATATTATAAACGAGTTGTAACAATTTTGTAATATTTGGGTACCCGTAGTTTAACGGATAAAACAGCTGATTCCGGTTCAGCCGATGGGGGTTCGATTCCTCTCGGGTACGCTAGTATTATAAATTTAAAAGACAAAGGAAGGACGTATATTATGACAAAAACATCTCATGCATCTGTGTTGGGAATGGGGAAAATAAAAAATGTCAAACTTTTTTCAAAGATAATGTTGTTGGTCGTTTTCATGGGTCTTGCAGTGGTATGTACAGGCTGCGGTAAAGATAAGGAAGAAGCAGAAGACGGTACAACAAATGAAAACGGGGACGTAACCATGTCTGTGGATGTTGCCATTGTAACTCCTCCGGAGGGAATGGAAACAACTACCAATCAGGAAATTATCAATTTGATTACATTGTACTATAATGCATTAAAAGATGGCGATTCAGCTACTGTGGCATCTGTAAAAAAGGATGTTTCCGAGGAAGAGAAAATCAGATTGGAAACCAAATCTGCGGATATTGAATCTTATGACAATATTTTGATTTATGAAGAGGCCGGTGCAAATCCCGGGGAATACATTGTATTGATTTACAGTGAAACAAAATTTGTCGGAATTGATACAAAGGCTCCCGGTTTGCAGGCTACCTATGTAAGAACAGATGAATCAGGAAGTTTATGCATTGACAGCAATGTTGATGAAGCAACTCTTTCTTATGTACAGGGAGTTGTATCCAGCGAAAAGATTGCAAATTACTACAGTCTGGTACAGGCGGCTTTCTCTGATGCAATTGCTTCAGATGCTGCATTAAACAGCTATATGGAAGGTATTGATGCTAAATTAGATGCGGCTGTTGCTGCAAGACAGGCTGAGGCTGCGGTAAGTGCTGCAGAAGAAGAGGTAGCCCAAACCTCTTCCGTGTCAACAGTAAACGAAACAGTAACTACAACGGATAAAGTAAATGTACGCGTATCTGACAGTGAAAATGCAGATCGCCTTGGACAGGTTGAAGCCGGTACTACATTGACGAGATATGAAGTTCGGGAAAATGGTTGGAGCAAGGTGGATTATAACGGACAGGAAGGCTTTATTAAATCTGATTATCTGCAGTCCAATACACCTGCCGAAACTACAACAGAGACACCTGCCGATAATACGGCTACAACAGAAACCCCTGCTGAAACCACAACAGAGACAACTACAACCCAGGAGACAACCGGAACGGCATCCGGAAAAATCACACCCAAAGAAAGTGTAAGAGTTCGTGCTTCTGCCAGTGAAGATGGTGAATATCTTGGAACCATTTATCTTGGTGAAACCTATAATCTCTACGAAAATGCAAACGGTTGGTGTAAGATTGATTACAACGGCAAAGTTGGTTATGTAAAAGCAGACTATGTTGATGTAAAATAAGATTTTTCATATAAGAAAATGGCTATTGCAAAAATACTTTGCAATAGCTTTTTTCTTTGCTAAAATTAAGGAAGTTGATGAGGGAAAAATACACAATTAAGTATTGATAAGGAAAGTAAATGGCAATCATAAAAAGAAATAACAAACAATACAAAGAATTATTAACAGCATATGGACGAAACAGAAAATAGAAACAGAAGAAATATAATGCAAATAAAAGAAAAGAGAGGTAAATCATATGGCAAAAATAAAAGTTGGTATCATTGGTGCGGGTAAAATTGCAGCAGTTATGGCGGACACCGTTTCTCGTATGAGAGGAGCGGAAATGTATGCGGTAGCATCCAGAAACATGGATAAGGCTATGGAATTTGCATCCATCCACCACGCGACAAGACCCTATGGCAGTTATGAAGATATGCTATCGGATCCGGCTGTGGAACTGGTATATATTGCAACACCGCATCCGTTTCATTTTGAGCATGCAAAAATGTGTATTGATGCCGGAAAACCGGTACTGGTGGAAAAGCCGTTTTGTGTAAATGCCAAAGAAGCGGAAGAATTGCTCTCATATGCTAAGAAAAAAGGGGTATTTATCACGGAAGCCATGTGGGTTCGTTATATGCCGATGGCTGATACCATTAAAAAGCTTTTAAAAGACGGAGTAATCGGTACGCCGAAGATGATTATGGCTAATTTGTCTTATCCTATGCTTACCAAAGAACGTCTGATTAAAGCAGATTTGGCAGGTGGTGCATTGTTGGATGTCGGCGTTTATGCCCTGACGTTTGCCGATTTATTTAAGTCTTCTGAGGTTGATGATATTCATGCAGTAGCGGTCATGACCAAAGACGGTGTGGATGCACATGACAGCATTACCATCCGGTATAAAGACGGTTCTATGGCGGTGTTAAATACTTCCATGCAGACGGTAGGAGACCGGAAGGGAATCATTCAGGGAACGGAAGGCGTTATGATTATCGAAAATATCAATAATTATGCAACGATTACCGTTTTTGATAAGGATTACAAAAAGAAATTATTTAAAAAGGCACCGAAACAGATTACGGGCTATGAATATGAAATCGAAGCGTGCAAAAAAGCAATTAAATGGCATAAAAAAGAATGTTCGGAAATGCCGCATGAAACTACGATGCTGATTATGAAACAGATGGATGAAATCCGCAAACAGATTGATTTAAAATATCCTTTTGAATAAAAAATGTGTGAATATTTTCTTGCGTTAGTGTGCTGAAATTTTTCGCGTTAGTGTGCTAAAATTTTTCTTGCCTAAACAGGGGCATTCCATTATAATGTAAAAAGGTGCAAAGGCGTACCAGCTCTGTATATTATATTTTTAACTAAAGGAGGACATGAAACATGTCATACGTTGATGAAGTGCTGGAGATCGTCCAGAAAAAAAATGCAGATCAGCCTGAATTTTTACAGGCAGTAACAGAAGTTTTGGATTCTTTACGTCCGGTAATTGATGCAAATGAAGAGCTTTACAGAAAAAATGCTATTCTGGAAAGAATTACTGAGCCGGATCGCCAGATTATGTTTAGAGTTCCGTGGGTAGATGACAACGGACAGGTACAGGTAAACCGTGGTTTCCGTGTACAGTTTAACAATGCAATCGGACCTTACAAAGGAGGATTAAGACTTCATCCTTCCGTAAATTTAGGTATTATCAAATTCTTGGGATTTGAACAGATTTTCAAAAACTCTCTGACAACACTTCCGATTGGTGGTGGTAAAGGTGGTTCTGATTTCGATCCTAAGGGCAAATCAGATAGAGAAATTATGGCATTCTGCCAGAGCTTTA
>JAEDFR010000058.1 GCA_016297945.1 Lachnospiraceae bacterium
ACATAAAATGCCCCATAAGGTTCAAAGCATTCCAGTCCCATCTCACGAAATGCATGCATCAGATAACGACGTCTCTGATTGTATGCTTCGCGCATTTCTGCTACATCATCATCCCCATTTCGCAAAGCTTCCACTGCAGCATACTGACTGGTCGTGGGAGCACACATAATTGCAAACTGATGAATTTTTGTCATCTGTTCAATAATTTCCGATGGTCCGACTGCATAACCCAGTCTCCATCCGGTCATTGCATAGGCTTTGGAAAATCCGTTAATTAAAATCGTTCTTTCCTTTAATCCTTCTAATGTTGCGATGGAAACATGTTTTTCTTTGTAGGTAAGCTCTGCATAGATTTCATCGGAAATGACATATAAATCGTTTTCAATAATGATATCTGCAATTGCTTCTAAGTCCTTTTTCTCCATAATGGCACCGGTCGGATTGTTGGGGAATGGCATAATCAATACTTTTGTCTTAGGTGTAATGGCATCCTTTAATCCCTGTGGTGTCAGACGAAATTCATTTTCATGTTTCAGGTTAATCGGAACCGGAACGCCACCTGCTAGAATGGTACAGGGATCATACGATACATAACAGGGCTGGGGAATTAAAACCTCATCGCCCGGATCAAGCATGGCACGAAGTGCAATATCAATCGCTTCCGAACCACCAACAGTTACAATTACCTGTTTGTTGTAGTCATAATCTAAATTCTGACTGCGTTTTAAATAGTTGCATATTTCAATCTTCAATTCCTTCAGACCGGAATTCGATGTGTAAAATGTACGTCCTTTTTCCAGGGAATAAATACCCTCATCACGAATATGCCAGGGAGTGTCAAAATCCGGCTCACCTACACCGAGTGAAATAGCATCGGGCATTTCATTTACGACATCAAAAAATTTGCGGATTCCTGAAGGTTTAATTCCTCGAATCTGTTTTGATAATGGATCTCTCATGGTGTCACCTTCATTCTTTCGTCTTCATATTTCTTTGTCATAATGGTTCCGTGGTCTTTATATTTCTTTAAAATAAAGTGTGTTGCGGTACTTAAAACCGAATCCAGCGTGGAAAGCTTATTCGAAACAAATGATGATACTTCCTTTAAACTCTTGCCCTCCAGAGAAACGAGTAAATCATATCCTCCGGAAATCAGATAAACCGAATTAACCTCCGGATATTTGTAAATACGCTCGGCAATGGTATCAAATCCCTGTCCTCTCTGAGGTGTTACACGTACCTCAATCAATGCGGATACCTTTTCAATACTGGTCTTTTCCCAATCGATTAGCGTATGATAACCACAAATTACGCCTTCTTCTTCCATGGCTTTTAATTCATTTGCAACATCAATTTCCGGAACTCCTAATATGATAGCCAGTTCCTTTATATCTACTCTGCTATTTTTTTCAATAATGCTTAAGATTTTTTCTCTCATAATCGATTCCTTTCCTAATTGTCTTTCCATCATTGGCATACTTATTTCCATATAATATTAGGATCAAAACGTATTTTGATACCACGATACCGACAGATTGTTATGCACTTTTAATCCCGGTATCGTAATATTGCATTTCTTCTCTGACATTTACAATGCCTTATATAATTGATCCGTCTTGGGGGGCTCCAAAAATCTGGTTTCCTCTCCATTTGTGACAACTCTGTCGTTGCCTTCTGTCACTTTTCCGATTACGGCTGCATGAATACCGGCTTCCTCCAGTACTCTTACCAGGTCGTAACCGTTATCCGCGGCTAACATTAAGCTTCCGGACGACATCATTTCATATGGATTTACATCAAAATAATTACATATTTCAACCGTAGCCTGTTTAATCGGTATTTTTTTCAAATCAATGGTCAGTCCAACGCCTGCGCTTTCTGCCATCTCCCAAAGTGCTCCAAATACACCGCCCTCTGTGATATCATGCATTGCGCTCACATTGGACTTTCCGGCGATTGCAGCCTCTTTTATTATAGATAGATACTGACTGTATCCCTTCGCTTCTTCAATTAAAAACGCTGGAAATTTTTGTAACAGTTCTTCTTCTTTTTCTTTTGCCAGTATTGCGGTTCCTTCAAGTGCCGCCCACTTGGTGATTACGATGTCCTGTCCGGGCTTTGCGCCTTTGGTCGGAATCATTCGTTCTTTTTTTACTTTTCCAATCCCTGTAACGGATAAAACCGGACGGTTTACCGCGTCTGTGACTTCCGTGTGTCCGCCAACAACCTGTATATTTAATTCCTGGCAGCAGGCTTCAATTTCCTGCATAAGCTCCCGAATTTTAATTTCCCGAATACGTGGCGGCAGTAATGCGCACACCAATACACCAACAACCTCTGCTCCACTTGAAGCAATGTCGTTGGCTGAAATCATAACAGCCCATCTTCCCATTTCTTTTGTAGTTCCGGTAATCGGATCCGTGGATAAAACCATAACCTCATCCGGCTGAAGTCCGATGATGGCACAATCCTCTCCAACATCGGCACCAACCAAAACTTCGGGGCGTTTTGTCTTTATTTGTTTTAAGATGGATCGTTTCAAAACGTTCTCAGGTACTTTACCGATTTCCATAGTGTATTCCTCACCTATTGTACTGCTGCCTGTGCTGCCGCCTGTGCCGCTGCCTGCGCCGCCGCTTCTGCTGCCGCCTGCTGTGCTGCCTGTTGTGCTGCGATAGCCGCTGCAGCTTCTGCCGCCTGCTTGGCCGCTATAGCATTGGCATCCGGTGCCGCCGGAGAAGGACCTCCTGCAATAACTGCCCGACATGCATCTATACTCTGTGACGCAATCGCTGCATGAATAGCTGCAGAAAGATTGGGATCAGAAGTTGCCGTTCCGACTGCTGCCGTTCTGGGAACTGCCGCATAAGAACTCTCATTTACGATTTCCCGACTTTCCTCTTTGCCATCAACGGTTACCACTTTCCATAATCTGGCTTTATATCCGACATGTGCACTCTGCACACTGATATATCCGACACCATGACTGCTGTCCGCAACAACCTTTTCGCCTTCCGGTACAGTCCTTGATAATACTTCACTTTCATAAGTCACTTTGCGATTTTTAGGACGTGTTTCCACACCATAAATATTAAAAGTAATCTTTTTGTCTTTGGTATAACCTTCGATGTAAATCGGATAATCCGTACTGTTTACAAATTTCAAATCCTTAGTAGTACCGGAAATGGCTGCATCGGCAGAAGGATCAACATAGGTTACAATCATAGAATGGTTATAACGGTCTTTCACCGTAAGCTCCGCACGCAATATCGCATTGTATAACGTAGTTGATACCTGACAGATACCGCCACCCAGAGATTCGACAACCAAACCGTTTAAATAAGAACCGGCCATATAATATCCGTTATCGGCAGTAAACGGACTGACAGTCTCATATACAGAAAAAGTATCTCCCGGATAAAGCAGAGAGCCATTTATCAGGCTACATCCGTTTGCCACATTTCCGGACCGGTTAGAACCCGATGTAGAATAATCGGTTGTAAAGCTTCCCAAAAGATCCTTTACCTTTGCAAGCTCTTCTTCAGAACCACGGGGCTCATCGGTGTTTACAACCAGATCAATATTCGCATCCTGACCATCCCATCCGTCTGCTACAAAAGAAACAATAGAATCAGCGGAAGCCTCTTCGTTGATTACTACTCCGATCTGACCCGGGATAATGACAAATTCCCCGTTTTCCCGTGTCAGAGATGCATCTTCTGCCGAAACATTATACTTCTCACATCTATCCGAAATCACCTTTAACACAACATCTTTTTCTACCGTATATTCCATCGGCAAAACCAGATTCTCGTGTTCTAAATCTTTTTTTGCTTTGTATCTGGCAACCAGATTTCCACCCTTTGCAACTTGTATGGCATCTTGCACGATTTCTGTATTAGTCCAACTAATCCCAAGATCATTCATGGAGACCACAACCGAATTGTTGTTCATGGCATTCAATGTCAATTGCCTTTCACCAATCACATCCATATATTCCGTTACTTTTTGTGTTGCCTCCGCAACTGTCAGCCCGGAAACATCCACATCGCCGATGTAGATACCACTTTCAATAACATTCTCATCCACATTTTTTGCGGATACGGAAAAATCTGTATACAGAAAAAGCAGTGTAAAAGCTGCCGTTAAACAAATAATATTGAAAAATTTTTTCATAATCTACTCCATGTGTTATAATAGCTTTGAATTATTACACAACAAAAAACAAACAACAAAACTACTGCCAATCAGATTCCTACAACAGACAATACCAAAGGCAATACCATGGCAAGAATCAGAATTACGATAATGATGACAGAAACAATCTGTTTTCCCTTTTTATGAAACATAAAATCACCTCTTCTTACGAAAGGATATTATAAACGATGTTCCCTTTTTTGGCAACCATCGTGTTCGTTTTCTGGCTGACTTACGAGCTGAAAAAACACGACCGAATCAACAAAAAAGCATATGAAGATTTTTGGGAAAAAGAACGGAAAGCAAACCTTGTCAGAAAGAAAGCATTGGATAACCTTCCCTACATCAAAGTACCTCTGGAATATATTCCTAAAAGCCTTTTATCCGAGGATGCCGATGTAAACGACTGCATTAACATTCTGGAACATCTTTCTGAAAGGAAAATCGTCAACCTTACCGGTTATACCAATACAGATCTAAAACTGGAATATGGTGCCCCCAATCTCAACACCTTAATGGAATACGACGAAAACTATACCCTTTATGCCCGTACCATGAACAAGTTAGCTCATGCTTACTATGACGCCGGTTATGAAAGCAATGCCCGCATTTTGTTGGAATGCTGCATCGAAAGCAATACGGATATCAAAGCCTCCTATCTGCTTCTGGCTCAAATTTATAAAAAACATGGGGAAACAGAAAAAATGGACAAACTGATAAACACAGCTAAAAACCTTCCATCCGCTTCTAAAAAATCCATCATACGCGTCTTGGAGGAATACGTCCGTATTGACTGATTAAATAATCGAGGTACCGGCTGGCTTCATTTCTGCTTAATACATTAATATCATATGCGCTTTCCACATGATAATAGGACAAAAATCGGTTGATTTGTTCCTTTTGTTTCGGCTGAATGAGACCTTCTTTTTTAACCTGATAAATTAACATGGATGGTTCAAACAGCTTATTTGCATCCTCTGTCTCTCCAAATTTCTGCAACAAAATCTTATATAGTTCATACGTGGCCTCCACATCAGACATCGCACGATGTGGGGTATGCCGGATTTCAAAATGCTTACATAAAAACGGAAGTGACCGACTTCCCAGATCCGCTAAGTATTTTCTGGAAATTGCCAGTGTATCAATCCCTGTTTTTTCAAATGTGTTTCCGGCATTCACAGCAGCTCTTTTTAAAAACGAAAAATCAAACAGAATGCTGTGCCCCAGTAAACAGCCCGTTGTTTCAAATTTGATAAAATCTCCAATGACACCTCCGATATAAGGAGCCTTTTTTAAATCGTCATCACATAGACCTGTTAATGTAACAATGCGTTCCTCTAACATTCTCCCCGGATTAACCAGCGTATGAAAGGTATCTGTAATGTTGCCATTTTCTACTCGCATTGCTGCAATTTCCGTAATTTTGTATTTTTTAGGATCCAGTCCGGTTGTTTCAATATCAACGACCGTGAACTTTTCATACTCTTTTCTCATATTTTCCACGATTTGCTAATTTCATTTCTGCGATTTATATTTCGTCTATTTTCAACAATTATTGTATTTCTAATTCGACGAATTTTACTATCAACTTTTTTACTTTCCGTTTTTCTTAGAACTCTTTTTCTTGTTTTGTTCCTTATAATAACTGCAATACTCTGTCAAAAAGCACTCTTCACATTTCGGACTTCTGGCAAAACAAATCTGTCTTCCAAATGTAATAATCTGTATATTATATAAAATCCAATGATCCTTGGGCAAAACCTTCATCAGATCATATTCGATTTTTTCCGGATCATCTTCCTTCGTAAAACCAAGCTTTTTTGAGATGCGTTTTACATGCGTGTCTACAACAACGCTCGGTTCATGAAAAATATTGCCACGAATCACATTGGCTGTTTTTCTGCCCACACCCGCAAGAGAGGTCAAATCTTCCAGGCTTTCGGGAACTTCTCCGTCAAACTTTGTTACCAGGTCTTTGCAACAAGCAATAATGTTTTTTGCCTTATTGTGATAAAAACCGGTAGACTTGATATCCTGCTCCAGTTCTTTTAAATCTGCATTCGCAAAATCTGCGGGACAGGTATACTTTTGGAACAAATCCTTTGTAACAATATTCACACGGGCATCCGTACATTGTGCGCTCAAAATCGTTGCAATCAAAAGCTGCCACGGACTGTCATGGTCTAAATAACATTTATACTCCGTTGTATACACTTCGTCCAGTTTGTCTAAAATCTCTTTTGTTCTTTTTGTCATGTTATCACCTTTTCATTCTGTAATTCCGATTGTCATTTTCCGTCTGTTATTTTTCCGGTTGTCAGTTTGTTTGTCATTTCACCTGTCACTTTTCCTGTAATTTCACCTGTCGTTTTATTGTCTCATCAGTTGTTTCTGCTATCTTTATTGTTGAATCTCTTTACATCTTTTCAATTTATATTGGCATAATACCCATGCTTTCATGTCTCATAATCTCACAGCATGTCTTCTTCATTCAGAAACAATATTTTTGCATCATATGTCAACGGATTGCGCTCCATATAATCATAAAGTACAAAAACTCGTTTTTCTCTTTTCTGATAAGACGGATTATCTCCGAAAATATCATATGTAAAGGGTTCCATGTGAGTCATCCGCACCATACTTTTAGCATCATATTCTTCATAGTTTTTGAGAATATGGCATCCGGTCTCCCGTCTCTTTACTTCCATTCGGTAAAAATAATTGATTGCGTCTTTGTCTGCAGACAAATCTGTAGAAAATTCCGGTCGGCTCTTGGCATTTTCCCGCAAATAAACATCCATGGTCAAAAGTTCCTTAACCAATTCCGGCTCACAGGCAGACACCGCACCTGCAAAATCCAAAAGCACATGATAGCGGTGCATTCTGGACGGTGTATTTATGAAATAGTGCTTCTTTTCATAAAAATGTGCCAGCGCCTCATAGAGCGCAAAAGGCATTTCAAAAAAACGCTCCAGATAGGGAATGGTATAAGTGAACTGATTGCTGTTATAGTAAATTTCGACCATTTCTTCAATCTGCTTTAGTGTACAAATCTGCTCATAAGAAATCCATTTCGTGCATAGTACTTCATACGGAGGCTGTGATGTATAGCAAATCCCATACTCTTTTTCCATTTCCTTCATATGGGAACCGCTCAAAACCTTTAAAAATCCAAGCTGTAATTGCTCGGGATGCATCCGGTATACATCCGAAAAGGATTTCTGAAAACTTTCGTAGTCTTCATATGGCAGTCCCGCAATTAAATCCAAATGTATATGGATATTGTTTCCCCGGTGAAGTCTTGCAACAATCGTTCTCAATTTTTCAACATCCATGATACGTCTGATTTCCTGAAGAGTCTTTTCATTGGTCGTCTGTACACCAATTTCCATCTGTACGGCACCGGGTCTTAATGTATTCAAAAGGCACAGTTCTTCTTCATTTAATAAATCCGCACCAATTTCAAAATGAAAATTTGTTATTCCATTATCATGCTCTTTGATATATTGCCATATTTCCATGGCATGTTGATGGTTGCAGTTAAAAGTCCGGTCAATAAATTTTACCTGTGGTACTTTACGATCCAGAAAAAACTGCAATTCCTTTTTTACCATTTCCATATCACGAAGTCTTACCTTCTTATCAATGGAAGATAGGCAGTAACTGCAACGAAACGGACATCCCCGTGACGTTTCATAGTAGATGATTTTGTGTTCAAACGGTTTTAAGTCATGATACAGAAAAGGGATTGTACTTAAATCCGTCAGCTCCCGGTCTTCTGTTTTATACAATTCCATCCCTTCACGAAAATGCAGACCTTTAATCTCTTTTAATGCCGCAACGTCATTTGCAAAAGCATTCCCACGTTGCTCATACAACTCGCGATAATACTCACATACTTCCAAAAAAGTCTGTTCGCCTTCTCCAATCATAATTCCGGTTAGCTCAGGGTAACTATTTAGAACTTCTTCTGTGCGGTATGATACTTCGGGCCCTCCCAGCCAGATAGGAACCCCCGGCATTATTTTTTTAATCTCTTTAACTAAAGTAAAGACCATGGACACATTCCAGATATAAACCGAAAAAAACAAGATGTCCGGCTTTTGTTTATAAATTGCACTTAGAATTTCATCCATTCGCTGATTGATGGTGTATTCAGCCAAAGAAATGTGCTCTTTTAATTCGGGCTGATAATGTATTGCATACGAATAAAGGCTGAATAATGCCGGATTAGTATGAATATATTTTGAGTTAACCGCCACTAACAAAAATTTCATATATAATTTATTCCTTTTCATAATCGATAAAGTACCAGAGGCTTAAGGTCATACTTTTCGTGCTTACATGAGCACAAAGTACGAAGTAATTCTAAGATATCACATAATACATTCAGATTACTATATTTAACATATATCATCATACCACATTTTTTCAAATGAAACCTTAGGATTTCCTTGGAAACCGATTGACTCTTATTGTGCGGGGAAACTATAATAATGATATCAGGATCAAAAGTGCAAAACATGAGAAAGTAGCCCGATTGGGGCGCATTTCGAATGTTTTTAGGATTACAAGAGCACAGAGTGCATAGCAATCGACAAAGGGCTAAAGAAATTAGCGGACTACAAACCGCAATTCATGAATTGCAGTTTCAAATTAATGAATTAAACGAGTATAAATAAAATAGAAATGGAGGAATTTCTATGAAAAAGGTATTGCTTTCTGACCTAAAAAACGGAATGATCACAGCGGAAGATGTCTTTTCCTTAGACGGTCAGTTGGTTGTTCCAAAGGGGATTGCACTAACAGAAAATTTAATTGCCAGAATTTTTTCTTTTGATATTTTTTCCATCCGGGTGGAAGATGTAGTTTTATCATCCAATCTGGATGTTCCTAACGGTGCAGAAATGTCATACGCCCAAAAAGTAAAATCTTCTCCCGAATTTGCCGTGTTTCAGGAAGATTTTAGAAAAAATGTTGAAAAGCTGGAATTTGCATTTAATTCTTTGGTTGAAAAAAATTCAGAATTTGATCCAAGTGTGATTTTGGAAGATACTCTAAAGATGATAAATCACCGTTCTTCTCCTACCGGTATCATGGATTTGATGCTCAATATGCAGGAGTATGATGATTGTACCTACGCACACTCTCTAAATGTTGCCATGATTTGTAATATTTTCGCGAGCTGGCTTCACTTTACTCCTGAAGACAGAGAACTGGCAACTGCCTGTGGTTTGTTTCATGATATCGGAAAATTAAAAATTCCTCGTGAAATCATCCAAAAGCCCGGTAAATTAACACCAGAAGAATTCCGTGTCATCAAAACCCATCCTCTTCATTCATATAAAATGATTTCTCAATTTCAGCTATCGGATGAGGTTAAAAATGCCGCATTGATGCATCACGAGCGATGTGACGGTTCCGGCTATCCCTATGGTTTTTCTTCTGACAAAATTACACGTTTTGCCCAATTAGTAGCCATTGCTGATGTTTATGAAGCTATGACCAGTAATCGTTCATATCGTGATGCTTTATGTCCTTTTCGTGTAATTACTCATTTTGAAAATGACGGTTTGCTCAAATATGATCCCGGCTTTTTATTAACTTTTTTGGAAAATGTCGTTAATACTTTTTTAAATCAAAAGGTACGATTGAGCAATGGTTTAGAAGGGAATATTATCTATATCAATCCGATTGCCCTTTCCAAACCCACTGTTCAGATTGGCGAAAAATTCATTGATTTAAAGTTAGTGGATGATATTGAAATTGCTGCGATCATTTAATACAAAGAAAAAGTCTACTATCGAATTATTAAGATCTGATTAAGCTTTTGCAGAATAATTTTAATATATCTGCGAAAGCTTTTAAATATGCCTATACGTCGTTGATTCTGCATTTATTATCCGATATAATATCTTCATTGGTAGCAAGGAGAATTCTATGAATCTGCAAAAAAAGAGTTTCAACGAGGAAGAACGGAAAATCTTTTTCTCTGTATTAAAAGAAATTTCCAAAAATTCTCGTTTTCATGAATGCAATAACTATATACAGCACGGCAATACAACTGTCAAACGACATTGTATCCGTGTAGCTGCAACTGCTTATTATATTGCATTAAAAGCGGGCATCAAAGTAAATGAAAGAGAATTGATCCGTGGAGCTTTACTTCATGATTATTTTTTATATGACTGGCATGAAAAACTATTGCGAAATCAAATCCATGGATTTACACATCCCAAAACGGCTTTGCAGGAAGCACTAAAAGATTTCACACTCTCAAAACGAGAAGAAAATATGATTTTACATCATATGTTTCCATTAACTCCTTGTCCTCCGAAATATAGGGAAGGCTGGCTACTCTGCCTCGCTGATAAGATCTGCGCAACCAGAGAAACCATAAATCGAAGATGATACATTTTTTACAAAATTTTCAATTTATACATCTGGATCTTGCTACTCTGATCTGTGTCCTGATGTGGTACAGTTTTTTAGGGTGGTTGTATGAGTCTACTATTTTTTCGCTTTGTGAACAGGGGCTTTTTATGAACCGTGGATATTTCATCGGTCCCTATTGTCCAATCTATGGCGTAGCCTGTATTATGAACCTTTATCTACTGGAAGGCATTACAAGTGGTTTCCGCATCATCTTATTATCCGGTCTGTCTATCTGTGCAATTGAATATATCACATCGTATACATTGGAGAAGCTGTTTGGCACCCGCTATTGGGATTATAGTTACTATCCTCTCAATATCAATGGTCGCATCAGTGTCGTATCCGGTTTTTTCTTTGGCATTGTATCCTGGGTTTTAATCAAATGGTTACATCCGCTAACTTTACATATGTTGTCACATGTTTCTATGAAATCTCGTGTAATTGCTGCAATCGGTTTTACCGTTATTTTTGTTTTCGATGCAACTTTTACAATCGTAAGTATGTGTAATCTCAACAAAAAATGTAAAGCCCTTTATGATGCATGGGATGAACATGTGGAAAACGGACTGGATATTTTAAATGCCAAAAAAGACAGTTTAAATCGATTTACCATCGTCCGAAAAGGAAAAAACATTGTGGTACGATTAAAAGGTGTAAACAGGACTTTCGTTGAACTGGAAACCAGATATCTGAAGGTATTCCCTCAATTTAAACACGTAAAATATGGCGTAGTTATCGAAAAACTAAAAGATACCATACGCCGTAATAAATAATCTATTCTCTGCCATCGTTTCTCACTCGCAATCTTTGCGGGATGGCAGCCGCCCATACAAAAAAATATCTTTGCCGCTTCATACTTCGGTTTCCGGTATTTCTATGCGGCATGCTCACAAAGTATTTATTAAATGCCCGGTTTCAAAACTCAGACTTCGTCTTCAAACAGTTGAAACCGGGCATTATTTTTGTTCGCTTATGCCGCTAAGAAATGCCAAGAAACCTCGCCAAATTCCGCGGGCAAAGATATTTTTTTGTATGGGCGGCTGCCATCCCGCAAAGATTGCGAACCGTGGGATTTTAATAAGCCATCTTGTATATATCAAGCATTTCGTCATATCCCAGCTTCATATATCCGCTTAAAACACGAGTCTTGTTACGTGAACATCCAAGTGCAAGTGCTTCTAAGCTTTCTTCTTTCACATCCAGCTCTCTTAAGCTTGTGGGCATTCCCAAATTCTTATAATATTGCTCCTGAAGATCAATAGCTTTTTCTATGGTCTTTTCGGGATGCTCAAAATTAATATCCAAATTCCACACACGGGAAGCATACTGTAACCATCTGGAAATATTTGCTTTATAAACATATCTTGCCCAGCTGCACCATAAGGCTGCGAGTCCTGCGCCATGAGCAACCTGCGGATACATTCCGGATACTTCGTGCTCAAACTGATGAACTGTTAAAAGAAAACTTCTGCCGCACTGTGTCAATCCGTTGTGTGCAAGAGAAGAAGCCCACATCATATTGGCTCTGGCCTCATAGTCACAAGGATTTTTCAGACAATCATCGCCAGCTTTCATAACACTTTTTATCACAGCTTCCGCAATGGAATCCGTCAAATAGGTATCTTCACCGGGACAGAAATATCTTTCTATGGTATGCATGGCAATGTCAACCGCGCCACATGCAGTCTGATATGCATTTACGGTATAGGTCAATTCCGGATTTTCAATTGCAAAATCCATTCGGTTGCAGGAACATCCGTATCCCATTTTCTGACCGGTTTCTGCATTGGTAATGACGCAAGAATTGGACATCTCTGAACCTGCTGCCGACAATGTCAGAATAGCTCCTTTTCTCAATGTTTTAGCCGGCACTGCCTTTTGCAAAGAAAAATCCCAGACATCAACATCCGGATTGGCTACTCCGTTAGCAATATCTTTTGCCGAATCCATAACCGATCCGCCACCAACAGCCAACACAAAGTCTACACCCTCCTGTTTACAAAGTTCAATTCCTTTACGTACCAGCGAAAGTTCGGGATTGGCTACCACACCACCTAATTCAACATAAGCAATCTGCTCTTCATCCAGACATTTTCTGACCCTGTCAAGTAATCCGCTTTTTTGGGCTGACTGTCCGCCGTAGTGGAGCAAAACCTTGTGAGGATGATACTCTGCTACCAGCTTGCCAACCTTTAATTCTTCATCTTTTCCAAAATAAACCTTAGTTGGTGTTTCATAAATAAAATTATCCATTTCGTTTCCTCTCTTTTGTACTCCTGTTTTACAATAAGTTGATTCTATTACAGCTTACCTGGTTCTCGCATGACCTTTTGACTCCGGTTTCATAATATTATTCAACAAATCTCACATACAAATACAACCGTTGATCATCATCTGTATAGTCATTAGCTGGGACAAACTTCATAATTGCACTTTTTGTCTGGTTTTCCATCTGCATTTTGAACAAAACATCAACCACCTTTTTCCCACTATGAAAGCACTCCTGCAGATATGTAAGATCGGTTTTTTTCAAAAATTCTTCCAAATCCTCCTCACAAATATGATTGCTTCCTGCAAATGCGCATAGCCATGTCGTAATCTGATTTCCGTAATCACCTTCATTACTCTTAATTGATTCGTTTACGGAAACAATTTCATAACTATCCTGCGTAATATTTATTTTTAATATTTTGTAAAACAATCTGCAAAGTACTTCATTCGCTTCCTGCAATCCTTTGCGATTGATTCCTTTGTTGTGATAATAATCATCTTTGTCTTCATACATTCTCTGGTCTGCAAGAACAGCCATCTGTCGTACATCCAATTCGGGACATTCCGCTTTTGTCACATATCCGGTTGAAACAGAAAGCTCTTTTACGAGCTCGCCATGCCAGTGCAGGGAAACATCATCGAAGTCCAATTTAATTTCAGTTAAACAATCTTTATTTGCAAAAATCATGGCAACAAATTCATCCCCACCTGTCCGGTATACTCTTCCGTAATTACCGAAACACTGAAGCATACACTTTGCTGCTCCCTGTAATAACTCATCTCCTGCCGCATGCCCCAAGGTATCATTCAAAGCTTTTAATCCATTCACATCCATGGAAACATAAACAAAATAGTCTTCCGGCAATTCTTCCATATAAGAACGGACATCTTCTTCATAGGCTCTGCGGTTAAAGCAGTTAGTCAGTTCATCTGTATTGGATTGTTTCACAAGACTTTCTTCTTTTCTCTTCTCCTCGTCGATGACCATGGTGGAACAGATGACTTTCGTAGGAACATGATTAGAATCTGCTTCAATGGTTATAAATGACATTTGAATCCATCCGACATTTCTGCCCAGTAATTCCTTGGAGATAATTTTCTTATCTTTCATTCTCTCAGGTAATGTACTCAGATTCGTAAATGCAAGTGCTTCATCCAGATATTCCGGTGTCATGGTTGCCTGCATAACTTCACGTATCGTTTTCTTGGCATCCACGCCGTTATTCTTTTTAACGACTGCTTCCACCTGCCCCTGTGCCGTATATTCTTTCAACGAATTTCTTGTCAGATCAATATAATGCATGCTGTAATAAATATCTGACATAGACTTTAGTATGGAAAGCTGCTCATCTCTTTCTCTGTTAGCCCGGAACAACTTGGAAAGCATAATAATAATAACAAGCGCCGCAACCGCCAAATAGATAAAGACAATACCCAAAGAAATCAATGTGTTTTTCTGATAAGTCTGTGCCCCGAAAAAGATGCTGACGATATAATCACCATATTCTTGGAAAACACAATAACTCCTATCACCCTGTATCTGACAAATTGTATGATACGGTTTGCTTAAATCTTCTTCCGGCAACTGAAAGCCAATATCTGAAAACGTCTGACCGATTTTGGATATATCCGTAGCACCATAGATTTCATTGGTTGTTTTATCGGCAACACAGATTTCAAATCCCTCATACATCGGCATATCATCGACTACGACATCAATCTTATTTTGTCTAAGCTGTCTCAGCAACCGTTTGGGTTCCACACCAATCTGTATCATCCTCGTGCCGGCATCATTCCAGGTAATCGCATACATCATACTCTTACCCTCTGCGGTA
>JAEDFR010000059.1 GCA_016297945.1 Lachnospiraceae bacterium
CGAAAGCATATGATGTATAGAAATTTGTTAGTATTATGAATCAAAATACTATTTCGACTTCCAGTATCATATACATTATGAGTAATCGCCGCAATGTAAAACCGGAATAGATATATCATCCTGCTTAAGTGTCTTTTTCACATCGATGACACGCTGGTTGCTGCTTCCTTTCCACTGTAGCTTCGGATCTCGTAAATCGATCATAAATTCGCCATCCACTAAAACATCCACATATTGCATGAGCGGATAATTCATGACATTTTCCCATACATCTCCGGTATACAGCCAGATGGTTTTATCGGGATATTTTTCATGAATTTCCTCCATCAGATTTTTCACATCCAGTCGGTTCGCAGGATGCAAAGGATCTCCGCCGGAAAATGTAATTCCGGAAATATATGATTTATCAAGCTGTGCAAAGATTTCTTTCTTTGCGGCATCATCAAATAATAGTCCTCCGTTCAAATCCCATGTAATTGGGTTTTGACATTCTTTACAACAATGATCGCAACCGGAGACCCACAAAACGACACGAAGTCCGTCACCGTTTAGCATATCATCTTTTGTAATGTTATGATAACGCATGAATCTTTTTCCCCTCTCTTACATGGATTTCCTTTCTGCAATTTCAGCCATTTTGGCATCACTTAGTCTCGTATCTCCATGTACGCGTGAATAAGCAAGATAACCGTTCATACGGTCAATTTTTGTCAAATTGCGGCTTCCGCATTTCGGGCAGACATCCATCTCAAGCTCCTGATGTCCGCAGTCATCACAATATGCCAAAGACAAATTAACCCCTTCATAAAATCCCATATCCATGGCTCTTCTGATCAAAGTCTTAATTGCTTCCTTGTTGTAATCAATCGGATATTTCACATACTGGATCTTACCGCCGTTTGCCATTTCCCAGAAACGGTATTCCAAATCCTGCTTTTCAATGGGCGTAATATCTTCGCTGACATGACAATGGAAACTGTTACTTACATATTCCTTATCGGATACGCCTTCTACAATGCCGTATTTTGCCCGGAACTGTTTTACCTGCAGACCGCACAGATTTTCGGCGGGAGTACCGTAGATAGCATATAAATTGCCGTCTTCTTCTTTGAATTCCTGAACCTTTTTATTGATGTGGTCCAATACTTCCAGTGCAAAAGCACCGTCTTCAACCAGCGATTTTCCGTTGTATAATTCCTGCAATTCATTAAAAGCCGTAATACCAAAAGATGCGGTTGCTGATTTTAAAATCGGTTTGATTTTGTCATGCAGCTGCAGATTACCGCCCAAAAATCCGCCTTCACAATAAGCCAACGGATTGGTGGACGCACGCATCTCACCCAAATAAGCATAAGTACGGATATGAAGCTGACGAATCAAATTCAGATAATAGTCAAGCACTTCATAAAAATCTTTACTCTCCTGACGAGACTTTGCCAAAATCATGGGCAAGTGTAGAGAAACCGCACCGATATTAAAACGACCGACAAAAATCGGTGTATCGTTATCATCCGCCGGATGCATACCGCCTCTTTCATACCATGGTGATAAAAATGCACGACATCCCATGGGTGAGATTACCTTTCCATACTGTTTATACATGCTGGCAATATAGCCCTTTCCGGTCAGACTAAGCCAGTCGGGATACATGGTCTTTGCAGAACATTCCACACCGGCTTCGAAAACATCCTCGAGCTCTTTACCGGGACCATGAAGATTCTCATCATATAAAAAGACAATTTTAGGGAATAAAACAGGCTTTTTACATTCTTTTTTGCCTTGCCCGTTTTTACGGACATTTAACATGATAATCGTTCCCATCTTTGCAAATCGTCCGGTTCCGATACCTGCTGTTACGGTAATAAACGGATAGTCTCCACGACTGCTTGCCACCGTATTGAATTTATATTCCCATCCCTGGAAGCCCTGTTCAAATTCTTTTTCCACATCAGCTAAAGCCTCTGCTTCCGCTTTTTCGCGGTCGATACCAAGACGTACATATTTATCAATTGCTTTTTTATAGGATTTTTCTGCATACGGCTCTAATATTTTATCAACCTCCGGCACGGTAAAACCACCGTACTGCTGACTTGCAGCCGAAAGAACAATATCACCGATAACATCAAACGCAACATCTAATGTTTTGGGTTCGTTGTACCAGATATTGCCCATTTCAAATCCGCCGGTCAATACATTGGCAACATCAAACAGACAACAGTTCATGGTATCACGACGTGCAGACATATCATGTACATAAATATATCCGTCACGGCATGCCTGGATCTCTTCGGTAGTCATAAAAAATTTCTGATATAATTCCTTGTTAAACTGGTTGAAAATCAAACTACGCTTTGTGGATACCAGCGCACTGTCTGTATTTGCGTTTTCTTTATCACCAATATACATAATGGACTGACTCTTTTTATAGACATCATCCATCATGCGGACAAAATCCTGCTTATAATTACGGTAATCGCGATAACTCTTTGCAACAATCGGTTTTACCTGTTCCAAAGCACTCTCGACAATATTGTGCATAATCGGGATCGGAATTTCATCCTGCTCCAGTTCATCAACCTTTTCCACTACATAACGACAAATTCTGTCCTTTTCTTCATCATTAAATTTAGTTAATGCGCGATATGCACTCTTACCAACGGCATTGATTACCTTTTGGACATTAAAATCTTCTTTACTGCCATCTTTCTTTATCATCTTAACAGGTAATTTGGTTTTATAAATAGACCCGTAATCAATGTCATTTGTCTGTTTTAATAATTCTTCACTCATAACCTCATAACTCCCTTTTCACAGATTTTTATAATGATCTCACATCTTTTCATTCAATATTCAGTGCCTATCAATGTTTGGTACATAAGCTTTTGCACCATAATCTTGTTTCTCTTCATCGCGCACGCACAATATCTTGTGGTGCGTGCAAGTAAAAGTATATCGAAAGAAAATAGCAGTGTCAACCAAAAGGAGACATTTCTATGCTCAAAAAAGTATACAAAAAAAAGTAATGATTTTGTTAAAAATCACTACTTTTTCATTGACCGAAACGATTAAACCAAAATCCCGTTTTCTTTTACTTTTGAAACAGCCTCATTTATGGTTTCAACAGGTAACACCAGTGCAAAACGGACATGCCCTTTTCCTAGCGAGCCGAAACTGCTTCCCGGCGTACACAACACCCCTGTCTTTTCAAACAGATCTTTTACAAATATCACATCATCCTGATAATTGGGCGGAATTTTTGTCCATGCAAACATCGTTCCTTCACTTCTTTCAAAAGGCCAGCCAATATTGGTAAATCCGTCACACAATGCATTGCGTCGCTCTTCATAAGCTTTACACTGCTCTTTTACAAAATCATCCGGTCCCGTCAGGGCAGCCACGGCACCGATTTGTACCGGTAAAAATGTACCGTAGTCAATTTGACTCCGCAATCTTTTAAATGTCTGAACCAATTCCTTATTGCCTACCAAAAAGGATACTCTGGCACCGGTATAATTATAGGATTTCGAAAGTGAATAAAATTCTGCACCTACTTCCTTTGCTCCTTCATAGGATAAGAAAGATCTTCCTTCTTTGCCATCATATACAATATCGGAATATGCATTATCATGTAAAACAATCACATCATATTTCTTCGCCCATGCAATCAATTCATCATAAAACGATGCCGGTGCACATTTGCAGACCGGATTTAGCGGATATGAAACAACAATACATTTTGCCTTTTTTGCGATTTCTTCATCAATATCTGACAAATTCGGCAGATATCCTTTTTCTTCAATCAAATCGTATGTAACAATTTTTGCACCTGCCAAAGACGGACCAAATGTAAATACCGGATATCCCGGATTTGGAACTAAAACAATGTCACCGGGATTGCATAATGCAAGAGCGATATGTGCAAATCCTTCCTGTGAGCCATATAAAGATGTGATTTCATCTGCATTCACATCGACATGATATCTTGTCTTAAAACGGGCTTTTACCGCATCAATCAGCTGTGGGATATCTTTTAAGGAATACTTATAATTTTCGGACTCCATTGCCGCCTTTGAAACAGCTTCCATAATATAATCAGCCGGTTTAAAATCAGGTGTACCTACAGAAAAATTATAAACCTTTTCTCCTTCTGCTTCCTTATTTGCTTTCATTTCATTTAATACTTGAAAAATACCTTCTTCATAATCATTCATTCGATCCGAAAAATTCATTGATATCGTACCTCTTTTCATTTGCATAGATTATACAAATAATTCTGTTATTATTTCTGCATTTATCTGGTTTTTATTTCAACATGTTATCCGTTTTTTATTTCAACATGTTATTCGTTTTCTATTTCAACATGTTATTCGTTTTATTTCAACATATTATCAGTTTTTCGTCTTTACATATTACCGTTTTTTCATTTATACATATTACCACTTTTCATTTTAACACGTTAAACATTTTTCAAATTATAATAAGCATGACATTAATAAAGGACGCTGTGTCTGCGTCCTTAAGTGTTATTTAAGTGTTACGATTCTGCAATTTCATTTTGCTCTGTTGCCGCTTCACTTTGCAGTGCTAATTTTGCATCTTTCTTTTTACGCATCGTGATACCGATTGCAATCGCGATTGCACAAAGAACTACAACAATAGCAAAAACCAATACATATGATAAAAAAGAATTTACAAATAAAATCAGATTGTTCATATAAATCTCCTTAAGTTTGTCCAATTCATCTTTTAATGACTACCCAATATTTTACAACGACTCTACGCAATCGTCAAGCAAATTGCCACCATCCGCAGCTGTAGTAGCAAGTGTATCACATCTTTCGTTTTCCGGATGTCCATCATGCCCTTTCACCCAATGAAAAGTCACAGTATGCTGCTCTTTTACTCTCAAAAGCCGTTTCCATAAATCAATATTTTTAACCGCCTTCTTCTGGCTGTTTTTCCAGTTGTTCTTTAACCACGAATCAATCCAATGCTGATTGAATGCGTCGATGACATATTTGGAATCAGAATATAAATCAACCTCACAAGGACGATTTAATGCTTCCAGTCCGATGATGACAGCCATTAATTCCATCCGGTTATTGGTCGTTTTCTTGTATCCGGCCGAAAACTCTCTTTCATGAAGCTTTCCTGTCGGATCTACGTATTGTAAAATGGTTCCATATCCACCAGGACCATCCGGATTTCCTCTTGCTGCTCCATCCGTGTAAATTGTTACTCGCATGCTAATTCTCCCGCTAAAGCATTGGCTTTTTTCGTAATTTCTTCATCAAAGCCAAATGCTTCCAATAATTTAATTGCATTTCTACCTTTTGAAGGACCCTTTGTAAGTATATATGGAAATGATATTGTCTTGTCAACTATGGTTTCCTCAAAATGATAGTTATCATATATTTCCTGTAAATAAATCGTCAGTTCCCGATCATGAGTCGCCGCAAAACATAATACCCGTTCTTTACTGAGTGCCTTTAATAATTCTGTACTGGCACCAATTCTTTCCGCCGTATTCGTTCCTCTTAAAACCTCATCAATCGTACATAAAATCGGAATCGTTGAAGTCTTAGCTGCATCAAAAATACGTTTCATGGATTTAATTTCAACAATAAAATAACTGTCGCCTTCTTTTATACTATCCCGTAATGCCATGGAGGAATAAATCCGAAAGAACGAGCTGTTATATTCATCCGCACAGACGGTATGAATCGATTGTGCCAAAAGTGCATTGCAGGCGACCGTTTTTAAAAATGTTGATTTACCGGATGCATTCGATCCGGTCAACAGCATGCAGTTATTTTGATGAACATTATTTTTTACGGCATCTGGAATCAATGGATGAAAGATTTGTTTTGCATCATACTGTGGTTTGTCATCTTCATTCTCAAACGTCGGAATACAATAGGTTGATATCGCATTCCGATAATAAACAACACTGATACAGGCCTCTATTTCACCCATAATTTCCATCAGTTCAATAATATGCTCTCTTTTATCTTTCACGATATGAATCATGGAATAAAATTTCATCATATCAAAATGAAAAATCATTTTAAAATAGGTCATAATGAGTTGACCAATATCTCCTGCACCGGTTGTCGCCCCCTGATCCAATGCCAACGCCGAACCTCGCATAAATGATTGAAATATCTTTTTGCATTCCTTAATCAGATTCAGTTCATCCTGAAACTCTTCATGAAAAGAAGCCGGCAAAGCATGAAGGGAATCGGTTGCCTTCAATATCCGCACAAAGTAAGCCACGCTTTCAAAATAGGGCTCAATCTTGGCTTTTTTCGTAAAATATTGAAATCCATGATAAATCATAAATGCAATGGAAACGTAAATACACATCGTATTAACGAAAATTCCTAGTAATAGTGTTGCAACGATAACAAAATCAATCACCCAATCCGAAATGCACCGGCTGTTTTCCAATACATCTAAAAAATCAAAATACTGATAAATCGTATATTTCCCTGTTTTACCAACCTTTGACATAATCAGCTGATACTTCACGCATTCATCTTTATGCTTCTGTAAATAATCATAATGTTTCTCTCTTTTTACTAATTGCGAATCAGAGAGTTCCGGAATGCGAAGCCAACGATACAATGCATCTTCTCCAACCGATGAAACCGCATAATCCATTGACTGAAATATGCGATCCATATCCAAATCGTTCCATGTAATATCATCAATCACAAACAAATCATCAGTTTGATTGCTGTGTTGTTTACGATATTCAACGCTTTGCATTAAAGTTGAAAAGCGATTATCCGGATAATTCTTATTCGGATAATTTCCAAAAAGTTCTTTTCTTTTCTTGTACAGCCAAATTTTACTCTTATGCTCTTCGATTTTCCCATATATAAATATAAAAAGCACAATTATAAATGCTACGGCAAAAAATGCAATATATTCCAAAATTAATTATCTCTACTTTCTGTTTAATTAGCTCTCTTCATACAGTCGTTTTGATATTTTTTCACATTCCTCATATACATCTTTTGGAGAAACACCAATATGGAATTGACCATCTTCATAGAGAATTTTTCCGTTAATCATGGTCATTTTCACATTCTGCTTGCTACCGGCATAGACAATGTTTTTGGGTATATTATGGATTGGCTGCATATTCGGCTGATTGAGATCAATCATAATAATATCCGCTTTGGAACCAACAGATAATGTTTCACAGTCACTCCATCCCATGGCCTTAGCTCCATTTACGGTAGCCATCTTTAATACGTCCAGTGCATCTACACTGGATGCATCATTGTCTCTGTACTTGGCAAGTCCGGTAACCAAAAACATCTCTCTAAACATGTCCAGACAATTATTGCTTGCAGGTCCGTCTGTTCCGATAGCAACCGGAATCTCTTTTTTCAGAAATTCGGAAATCGGACAAATTCCACTTGCCAGTTTTAAGTTGGATGCCGGATTGGTAACTGCAATTAAATTGCGTTTTTTCATAATCTGATAATCTTCTTCAGACATATGAACACAATGATAACCACCGCCGCCATAGTCAAATATTCCCAATTGATCAAATAAAACGGTTGGTGTAACTCCATAACGTTCCACGCACTCTTTAACTTCTAATGCCGTTTCGGAATTATGCATGAAAACAGGTGCCTGATATTTGTGTGCCAATGCACTGATATCCTGCAACAATTCTTTGGAACAGGTATATTCTGCATGAAATCCCATCATAAAGGATGATAATTCATTTTTACCATTCAAAACCTGAATGCGCTTCTCCAATTCTTCTAAAGACGGTCCGAACTTATTAATTCCACTCACCTGAACATTACGCATTCCGCAATCATTAAATGCATCCTGAATTGCATATGGATCCAGATACATTTCCATAACGCCGGTAATACCACTGGTCAAATACTCCAATACAGCAAGTTTCGTTAAATGATAGACATCATCATAACCCATTTTTGCCTCAATCGGAAAAATCTGCTTATTTAACCAATCCTGCAAAGGCATATCATCGGCATAAGAACGCATCAATGTCATGGCAGAATGCGTATGTGCATCTTTAAATCCCGGCATCAAAACATTGCCTTTACAGTCTATTTCGCGCTCCCAGATAACCGGTTCAAAATTGTTTTCTTTAAAAACCTTATCCTGATCAATCCCATCACCGACATAAATGATGGTATTTCCCTGAACCCAAAGTTCTCCTTCTATCACTTTTATCGGTTCTTCCATAGTTATCATTCTTGCATTATAAAAACGTATATTCATATATTTCCTCTCGTAATGTCTCTAATAATTATTTAAATACATTAAAAATATGATATCAGGGTCAAAAGGTCATACATTTTATACTCAAAATACCTTTTGCCCTCAGCATCATAATATCATCATTTTATAACTGACATGCAAATCCAACAAATACACAAAAAAGATTTGTGATTAATTCAGACTTTCCGGTCCAAATGATTCCGGCAAAAGCCGTGCTAATGTCCATTCTTTATAATCATTCACGCCGGTAGCAACCACAACCGTCATTTCATCGGGATTGGAAAATTCACGCAAAACCTGTCTGCAAATTCCACACGGAAAAGCATAATCTGTAACTGCCTGATTTTTCTTACCGCCGACAATGGCAATTGCTAAAAATGAAGTATGCCCCTCACTGACTGCTTTGAATACAGCCGTTCTCTCCGCACACATCGTAGCTCCATAGGAAGCATTTTCAACATTACATCCGGTATATATAGCCTGATCTGCACATAGTAAGGCAGCACCGACTGCATATTCCGAATACGGGGAATAGGACTGCATCCTGGCTTCAAAAGCCAGATGAATTAATTGTTTCCTCAGTTTATCATCCATCTTTACATCACTCCGTTGGTATCATGGGGCAAAACACCTTTTGCCCCCAACATCATCAATATAATGCTATACAAACTTTTTGACCGATGCGGTTAATAGCTTTTTAAACTTGGGAGCCGCATCATTGGCAGCCTGTTGTACCTCGTCATGTGTAAGCGGTGTCGGACTGATACCGGCTGCAAGGTTGCAGACGCAGGAAACACCACAGATACGCATTCTGCAATGGTTGGCAGCAATCGCTTCAACTACGGTTGACATACCGACCGCATCTGCTCCCAATACGGAAGCCATACGAATTTCTGCAGGTGATTCAAAAGAAGGTCCGGTAAACTGAATATAAACCCCTTCCCGCAAATCAATATCATTTTCTTTTGCTGCTATTCTGATTTTTTCCTGTAGCTCTTCATCATATACATGACTCATATCCGGAAAACGGGTTCCAAGCTTGTCCAAATTCGGTCCAATCAAAGGATTCGGCACAAATGTGGAAATGTGATCCGTAATCATCATCAATGTGCCGGCCGAAAAACTCTTGTTAATTCCGCCTGATGCATTGGTTAAAAACAATATCTCAGCTCCCAAAAGATGCATCAGTCTTGTTGGTAAAACGACATCGGAAATATCATATCCTTCATAATAATGAACTCGACCTTTCATACATACAACCGGTACGGAATCCACATAACCAAAAATAAATTTTCCCGCATGTCCCGGTACGGTAGAAACCGGAAAACCTTTTATTTCACTGTAATCAATTTCAGCAACAACCTCAATACCGTCTGCATAATCTCCAAGACCGGAACCTAACACAATAGCAACCTTTGGCACAAAATCTGTTACCTTTCTGATACTTTTTAAACAATCCTCTATCTTGTCATAAGTTTTGCTCAAAATAAACACCCCTTCCATGCTATAAAAGTTTTATTCATAAAGACAGCTTGATTGATGAAATCTCTGTCACACGATAAAAACATTATAGCACAGAAGGGATAGCCAGTTCTATAAAATGTTCATTAAAATAATGTTTCTATATGATAATGCAGACAATTCCACCGTTGGTATCATTAACGATTTTCTGCATGGAATCCTGTAATTTCAGTTGGCTTTCATCTCCAATCATGGTTAATTTGTTCTGTATACCGTCTTCCACCAACTGTTCAATACTTTTACCGAAAATATTGGTCTCCCAAATGCTTCCGTTTTCATTATCAGCAGCTTCAATATAGGAAATCAGATCTTCAGCCTGCTGTTTGGTGCCCACAATCGGAGCAATTTCTGTCTCGATATTTGCTTTGATCAAATGAATGGAAGGACTTTCCGCTTTCATTTTTACACCATATTTATTACCATGCTTAATAACCTCCGGTTTTCCGAGTGTAATTTCATCACGTGTCGGTTTCATGACTCCATATCCCTTTTGTTTCACCATGGTAATCGCCGGAACAATTCCTTCATAGGCCTTTGCCGTTTCACCCAGTTCTTTCATTTTTTCAAACAACTGGTATTCTGAGTGAATTTCTTCTCCGAGAATATCACTGATTAATTCATAATAGCAGTCATCCGTAATGGTCACATCAATTTTAACACTTCCGTCTGCCATATTAATGGAATCCGTTTTACACTTCTTTATGTAATCTCCGGAAAGTACAAGCGGTTTATTCACAATATCTTTCATGCAATGGTATTCATTCATCTTTTCCTTAAGCTGTGCTGTTAAATCCATCTTTAATGGATGGGTGGAAGGAAGCATTTCCACAAAACCCTGCATATAAAATTCAATTCTGGAGATTGGAAATTCCAATAAAATCTGATATAACAGCGTTTCCATGTCTTCTTTTTTCAACTGTGCCAAATTCATGGGAAGTGCTGAAACCTGATACTTATCAGATAATTTTTGAGCAAGACTAACTGCTTCTTCAGACTGCGGTCTTTGTGAATTAACAAGTACAATAAACGGTTTCCCAAGTTCTTTATATTCCTGTATGGTTCTCTCTGTTGCAGGAATATAGTTTTGTGCCGGAATATCCGTAAAACTGCCATCCGTCGTAACAACGACACCTATGGTAGAATGATCATAAATGACTTTCTGGGTACCGATTTCAGCTGCCTTGGTAAATGGTATCTCCTCATCAAACCATGGAGTTTTCACCATTCTTTCTTTCTCATTTTCCATATGGCCGCTTGCGCCCTCTACCATATAACCGACACAGTCGATCAAACGCACTTTCACATCAACCTGATCGTCTAATTTGATAGTTGCTGCTTCCTTTGGCACAAATTTCGGCTCAGTTGTCGTGATGGTCTTACCTGTCGCAGATTGCGGCAGTTCATCAACCAAAAGTTGTTTTAAATAATCGTCTTCCATATTGGGAAGCACGCATGTATCGATAAATCTTTTAATAAACGTCGATTTTCCGGTCCGAACCGGTCCGCCAACGCCCAGATACAACTCTCCGCCCGTGCGTACTTTTATATCATTGTATAACTGATCATTGTCCATAAAAAAACCCCCTTGTATATACTTGTAAAATATATGCGGGGGATTTTTTTATTATTCTTGAATTATTATTCTTATTTTCATGATTCATGTTTTCCACGATTCATGTATTTTATGATTCGTGTTTTTTATAGAGCCTTCTATTTTTTCCTCATCAATTCAACCATGGCACGATTTAAACCGTCTATGGATAAAAAGTACATGGGAATAATCGTCTGAATAGCTGTCTCCGCTTCACGCCACGGTGCCGGCGCGGGTGCCATTTTCGGATTCATCCAGACTATTTTTTTATAATGCTTTTTCATCTGTAAAAGCCATTCCCAACCGGACAAGCCTCCGTTGGGTCCTCTGTAATTACCGGTTTCTGAATACAATTCTTCCGGTGCCATTGCAGCATCTCCGATGATTAACACCTTATAATCACTGTCAAGATTCCGAAACATCCATTCTGTATCCACCCATTCCCCGTTTTCACATTCCGGTGTCTTATAGACTTTGGAATAAATACAATTATGAAAGTAATAGCATTTAACATCCTTAAAATGATTAGATTTATTGACAGCCTTGAATAATTTTGCCATCAAATCCGTATAAGGGATCATGGTACCGCCCGAATCCATCAGAAGCAACAGTTTTACAGCATTCTTACGGGGTTTTTCCATGACAATCTGCAGCATGCCGCCATTGTTGCAGGTCTTGTCAATGGTAGCATCAATATCCAACTCTGTCTTGGGAACGTCCAAACGCGTGGAATACTGACGCAACTTTCTAAACGCTGCCATAAACTGTCTGTTATCAATGACCTTATCATGTCTGAAGTCACGATACTTTCTGGCACCGATAACTTCAAAAGCACTCTGACCACCGGGAGCCCCTCCGACGCGGATACCGCCGATAAAATTACCGGAATTACCAAATGCGGTTTTGCCCATGGTGCCGATCCAGAAATTACCACCGTTATGTTCACTGTCCTGATCGCGTAAACGTTCACGGAATTTGGTTTCTACCTCTTCTTTATCGACCTGAACGGTATCCTGTTCGGTATCCAGCCATTTTTTCTCCTCTTTTTCCAAAAGT
Organism: Lachnospiraceae bacterium; assembly: GCA_016297945.1. Classification (GTDB taxonomy): domain Bacteria; phylum Bacillota; class Clostridia; order Lachnospirales; family Lachnospiraceae; genus UBA2882. The sequence goes on from JAEDFR010000059.1 coordinate 12,443, forward strand.
GCCTTCATATCTTCGGATTTATCCAGCCACCGCATCATTTCCGCTCCGACTTCCGTATCCTTTTGCACGCCTTTGAAATGCTCTTCAAATGCCATGTCAAATTTATCAAAATCGGTTTCTGACTTGACTAAAATACTGCGCGACAGATAATAGAAATCCGTAAGAGAACTATGCGCCATCCCCATATCCAATGCCTGTTGTAAGGTCAGCCATTCAGTCAAGGATACATCTAATCCTTTTGCTTTTAACTCGTAAAAGAACTCAATGAACATAATGTTTTACTGTCTCCAAATCTTCATCTTTTTTCACAACTACACCAACAAAAGGTAATGCTTTTTTAATGGTATCAGGATCTATACCATTAAGCTGAAGTGCATTAATCCAGTCAATCAACTCGGATGTACTGGGTTTTTTACGGATATCACGAATGGAACGGATTTCATAAAAAACTTCCATAACATTTTTTAATAAGTTTTCTTCCACGTCCGGATAATGCGTTTTTACGATCTCTTCCATTAATTCCTTGTCCGGGAATTCAATATAATGGAAAATACAACGTCTTAAGAAAGCATCCGGTAATTCTTTTTCCGCATTGGATGTAATAATCACAATCGGTCTGTGTTTGGCTTTTACGGTACGCTTGGTCTCATGAATATAAAATTCCATCTGGTCAAGCTCCCACAATAAGTCATTGGGGAATTCCAAATCCGCTTTATCAATTTCATCAATCAGTAATACGACCTGATCATCTTCTTCGAAAGCTTCACCGAGTTTTCCAAGCTTGATATAGCGGGCAATATCATCAACGCCCTCCTCACCGAACTGACCGTCATAAAGACGCTGAATGGTATCATACATATAAAGACCATCCTGAGCTTTTGTCGTTGACTTAATATTCCAGATAATCAACTTTTTCCCTAAGGAATTAGCTACCGCTCTTGCTAACATGGTTTTACCGGTACCGGGCTCTCCTTTGATTAACAACGGCTTTTGTAACGCAATCGCTACATTCACACTGGCAAGCAATTCATCACTTGCTACATAATCGGTCGTTGACTGAAAATTATTTTCCATATCTGTTTCCTTTCTATCTACACGGTATTTTTCTCTCACTTTGCATACACCAAACAGGTCACAATCGTTTGCAATGCATTTAATTACATGATACAATAAGACCGTTTGAAAGACAAGAAAAAAGGATATTTGGAGTTAGATTATGAGTACTTATTCTGAGAAAAAAAAGGCAGTCATTTCTTTTGAGGTATTTCCTCCCAAAAAAGATGATGAATTTGAAGGTGTTTATGCTGTATTGGATAAATTGAGTGAATTACATCCCGAATTTATCTCCGTAACCTACGGTGCCGGCGGAAGCCGTTCCAAAAAAACGGTAGAGATTTGCGATTATATTCAGAACAAACTTGGAATCCTTTCACTGGCACATCTGACTTGTGTCGGCAATAAAAAAGAAGATATTGACGCTGTATTAAACCAGTTAACCAATGCCAATATCAATCATATCCTCGCACTCCGCGGAGACCGTCCCGCTTATATGAGCGACGAGCAATACAAAAGCCGTGACTTTGCCTATGCGAGTGAGTTAATCCGTTATATCAAATCTAAGGACACCGAATTTCATATTGCAGGTGCCTGCTATCCGGAAAAACATTTTGAAGCTATGAGTAAACGTGCCGATTTGGCAAGATTAAAAGAAAAAGTGGAATGTGGATGTGAACATCTCATCACACAGCTTTTTATGAACAATGATGTATTTTATGAATTTCAGGAAAATTGTCTGGCAAATGGCATAACCGTTCCTATTCATGCCGGCATCATGCCGATTACATCCGTAAAACAGGTTGCCACCAGTATTTCCTTATCCGGCACCTCTATTCCAAAGGCATTTTCGGATCTTGTAGCCAGATATGGAGAAAATCCAGAGGATATGCGAAAAGCCGGTATTGATTATGCCATCAGACAAATTATGGACTTACAGGAATATGGTGCAGACGGCATCCATATTTATTCCATGAATAAACCAAAGACAACCGCTGAAATTGTTGATGCAATAAAATAACATAACCTAATTTTCTGATTTATGTACAAACACCCTGCCGACGCCTCAATTTATTAATCAACATTTTTTTGAGATACAGAAAGTCGTCCTTTCAGAAAATGATATATCTTTGCTCGCCGGCTTTTACGAGGTTTTGTGTCGTTCTTAGCGGCA
>JAEDFR010000202.1 GCA_016297945.1 Lachnospiraceae bacterium
GCTTCATCCGCACGCTTATCGAGCATCATTGCTACCGGATCTCCCGGTACCACATTCAGCAAAATAAATGTAATTAACGTAATTCCGATCAGGACGAGAACGGTCTGTCCCAGTCGTTTTAATGTGTATGAAAACAAGGATGTCCCTCCTTTTTAATCTTCACCGTCATACAATGATATCGTTAATAAGGGTTTTCATTCCCGGATATCATCCAATTAATTAAAGATATAGCTACGACGGGCAGCCTTCCTTGGCCCCGTCATAGCTATATACTGTCTGTTCACATATTTTATTTAAGACAAAAACTTATTTTTCAATATCTGCATCTTTAAACATTGTACGATAAGTAAATGTTACTTCAAATCCTTTTACATAAGGTTTCTTTAAGTAGAATAATGTTTCGTTATAAAGCATTGTTACAGGGAATTCTTCATGTGTGAGGATTTCATCTGCACGAGCGTAGATTTCCTGTCTTTCTGCAGCATCATCTGTCTGTACACCGTCAAGCATTAACTGTTTGAATTCATCATTATGCCAGAAAATAGAGTTCAGATCTACACGTCCGTCACTTACAGGATATAACATGGAGTCCGGATCGTTGTAATCTACATACCAGTTACCGATACCACATGTAACGCCGCCGCTCTTCTTCATATCTGTCCATGCAGCACTGTCGACCTGTTCAACTTCAACATTGATTCCTGCTTCTTTCATCTGAGCCTGAACAGCTGTAGCAATCTTAACACTTGTAGGATATTTTGTGTTTACTGTGATTCTTAAATCATAACCATCAGCATAGCCTGCTTCTGCAAGAAGTTCTTTTGCTTTTTCCGGATTGTATTCGAACTGTTCCATATCATCTCTTGCACCGATCAGACCTTCCTGAAGGAAATTGGAGTTTGGAGATGCTGTTCCGAATAATACACTGTCGCAAAGAGCGTTACGGTCAATAGCATAAGCCATTGCTTGACGAACTTCAACTTCCGGGATATCGTTAACGTTGAAAGCAAGATAGTAACCGCCAACAGGGTTAAAGCTGTAAAGCTCATCCTTTAATTCGCCGTTTGCATATGTTGGATATAATGCAGAGTCCATATATACAACATCAACATTACCCTTCTGGTATTCGAGAACACCTGTGTTCGGATCATCAATAAATGTGTAATCGATACCGTCAAGTTTTACTTCGCCGCCATGATAGTTTTCGTTCTTTGCAAGTTCAACACCCACACCTGTCTGATAGCTTACAAGTTTGAATGGGCCTGTACCGTAAAGTTCTGTCATACCCCAGTTATCGCCTGCTGCTTCACAAGCTTCTGCCGGATAAATTGCGCAGTAAGGTGTGGAAAGTGCAGATAATAATGGTGTGTAAACTTCAGCCATATGAATCTCAAAATGTGTATCATCGATAACTACGATACCGCTGAGTTCATCTGCTTTGCCATCAAAAAGATCCTGATAACCTTCAACTTTTTCAAGCAGACTTGCCATTTTTAATTTCTTAACCATTCTCTCAAGAGAATATTTAACATCATTACTTGTTAAAGGTGCGCCATTGTGGAATGTAACGCCTTCTTTAAGTGTAAAAGAATATGTGAGTTTGTCATCAGACAGTGTCGGCATCTCTGCCAGTAATGTAGGTTCCAGTTCACCTTCTGGATTTGTGAGCAGAAGAGACTCTGTAACATTATCTGTGATCTTCATAATAATACTGTAAGTATTCAGCTGCATATCCAATGGAACCTGTGGATCTTCGGATGCTACACGGAGAATTTTATCTCCGGCAGACTCGGAAGATTCATCTGCAGCAGCAGTTGTTTCTGTTGCTGTTGTCTCTGCCTTTGTTTCCTTCTTAGAACCGCCGCAGGCCGTAAGCGCGCCCAATACCATAGCGGAAGCAAGAACAAGGCTAAAAAGTCTTTTTTTCATAATTTCCTCTCCTTTGTGCATTTTTTATATTTTTTTTGCGATGTTTTGGTTATTTTTCCAATTAATCAAACCTTAAAGCTTTAAAATTTTAAAGTTTTAAGTGTCTAAATTGTGTAATATTACCAAAACATTGACTGTTATTTATTATATTTTTTATATTTTGTTCTGTCAATGCCTTTTTACATAAAAATTAAAATTAATCAAATAAAAAATCCGTCATGACCTGATTTGCCACATCCAACCCCAGATCTGTCAGAAAAATTTTCCTGTTTTTTCTTGTCAGAAGGCCTGCCCGAATATTCTTCCGGACAGCATCACCATAAATTTTCATCAATTTTTCATCAAAGCATTTTCTGAAATCCTTTTCAGACACACCGGATAACATTCGAAGTCCCAAAAACATAAACTCTTCCATTCTATTTTCAAGAGAAAGCTCTTCTGCCTCTGAAAACCATATCCCATCCCCCGGGTATCCGGAGACGTAAACCGCCATATCGACAGGATTGGTAAAACGACGATTTCCGACAAGACTGGCCGCACCAAGACCCAGTCCCAGATAATCTCTTCTTCGCCAGTATCCGATATTATGACGGCACTCATATCCCGGACGTGCATAATTTGAAATTTCATAACGGTTATAGCCGGCTTTAGCCAGCAGATCCTTTGTCATATAATACATTCGTCGTTCCGCATCCTCATCAGGGAGATTTAATTTTCCTTCATCATACATTTTCTCAAAGGGTGTATCCGGCTCAATAATCAAACTGTAGGCAGAAATATGCTCAGGCTGAAGCAAAAGTACCTGTTTTAACGTCTGCCTATAAGATTCTTCTGTCTGATTTGGCAGCGCAGTCATTAGATCCACATTAATATTATGAAATCCGGCTTCCCGTGCCCATTTAAAACTCTGCAAAAAAGCTCCGTAGCTGTGAATACGTCCGAGTGTCTTCAGCTCCTCATCCGATGTGGACTGAAGTCCGATACTCAGTCGATTAATTCCGCA
>JAEDFR010000203.1 GCA_016297945.1 Lachnospiraceae bacterium
ATATTCCAATTGCAGCTTACATATAAAATCCTCCAGAATATATCGCGAATCAATATCCGTATATACTCTGATAACTGGCATTCCTTCTTTATAGCTACTGGAAGTATCTTGGTTAACATATGGGGCAGGAACCTCTTTAAAATGTCCGCATCCGGGATTCATCGCAACTGCAATTGCCGGGGAGTCCCCAAGCGACCAGCTTTCCCCCTGCGTCCAGAATGCCTTATCTGTCATATTGTAGGACACCATATTGGTAAACAAATGCTCTCCAATCGCACCGCAAGGCGCAATTTTCTTTTGTATCTCTGCAATTCCTATGGTTATCGTCGTATAAACCGTGGACGGGATAAGCCACAGCTTAACACCGCTTCCCAGTACATAATTTGCCGCTGCAATATCATTTCCTGCATTAAACTCGACAAACGGAGCTTCTACATTGCCTGCACCATGGGTTCCGATCCATATAACAGTGATTTTATCTTTTATATCGGGGCAGGCCCGCAAGGCAACAGCAACATTCGTAACAGCACCCTGGCAAAGTATGTACAAAGGATGGTTATCTTCCCTTTTTGCTTCATCAATGATAAAATGCACAGCTTCGGATAATTCCTTCCCTTCCTTATCCATCGGCCCGGCCTCCCCCAAATATGCAGGAACATCCTTATTCATGGCCTTCAGCACTACCTTAATCTCTTCAAGGCTTTTTTCGACGGATCCCTGCTCGGCAAAATGTGCTGCCGTTATTCCTTTCACCATAAGCTTGGGACTCATAAGCGCATGCGCTATGGCAAACGGATCATCCGCTTCACATGCCGCATCCGTATCTATAATTACCCTGATTTTCTTTTCATCTCTCACATCAAATTTTAGTGCCATATCATACTCCCCGTCTGAAAAAACAGAAACACCGATAAATTTCTGTTTCTATTATCCATTATATAGTACCAATAATATTTCCACAACTGCATTTTCAGCCGTCTTCATATCCTTGCTGCATACTGTTTCCAGGGAAGGACTGTGGCTTTAGATCGTTTATAAATTACAATCGATACGGGATAAGACTCGCTGCCGAAGCATATAATATGTTTTAAGGCAGAAAAATGCATCCAGTTGCAAAAATCTTTCCTAAATTCTTCTTAGCATATTGATTTTAATGTGTTGATTTGATAATATAGAACAGAAAATTGTATTAGATTGCAAAAATCTTTCTTACGGAGGTTGTTTTATGGAGATTCGCAGAGATTTTTACCTAGATAAATTAATTAAAAGAAAGAACAATGGATTGATTAAGGTAATTACCGGTATTCGTAGGTGTGGAAAGTCCTATTTGATGAATAATATTTTTTATAACCATTTGCTTGAATCCGGTGTTGAAGCTGATCATATTATTCGTTTTGCATTCGACTCAGCAGATGACTTGTATTTGATTGGTGAAAACCTTATTCAAATTGAAAAAGAAAAACGTGGAGTTGATCCGGAGAAATTCATGGAATATATCCGTTCGAAGGTTACTGCGGATGGTATGTACTATCTACTTCTGGATGAAGTACAACTGATGGACTGCTTTGAATCTGTATTGAACGGTTACCTTCGTAAAGACAATATGGATGTTTTCGTAACCGGAAGCAATGCAAAATTTTTATCCAAAGATATTGTTACAGAATTTGCAGGACGTGGCGATGAAGTTCATATGTATCCTCTGAGTTTTGCAGAATTTATGTCTGTATATAAAGGCGACAAATATATGGGATTGTCCGAATATATGCTTTATGGTGGTATTCCGCTTGTTGTTCTTCGTGAAGATGCCAATGACAAAGCTGCGGCATTGCAGAATTTGTTCAGCGAAATTTATATTCGAGATATTTTCAATCGTAACCGTATTAAGAATATTGGCGAACTGGAAGATCTGCTAAACATCCTTTCTTCTGCGATTGGGTCTCTGACAAATCCCGAAAAATTAAAGAATACCTTCAAGACTGTAAAGAAGTCTAAAATAACTTCTAAGACAATTAAAAAATACTTAGATTGTTTTGAGGAATCATTCTTGATCGAATCGTCACAGAGATATGACATTAAAGGGAAGGCGTATATTGAGACTCCAAAGAAATATTATTTCTCTGATCTTGGACTTCGTAATGCCAGAATCAACTTCCGCCAGTTTGAACAGACACATTCTATGGAGAATGTAATCTACAATGAATTGCGTATGCGTGGTTACAGCGTAGATGTTGGTGTTGTCACTATTGCTGAGAAAGATCAGGACGGCAAGGTAAATCGAAAACAATTGGAAGTCGATTTTGTATGCAATCTTGGTTCTTCCAGATACTATATTCAGTCAGCTTACTCACTGCCTGAAGAAGCGAAACGTTCTCAGGAAATCAGACCGTTCAGAAAGATTGATGATTCTTTCAAGAAGATCATCGTTACAAAAGATATTGTACAACCCTATTATGATGACTATGGTATCCTGACCGTGAACATTTATGATTTCCTTCTTAATCCGCAGATTCTCGAAAAATAGCTCTGAATATGATAACCCAAGGCAGCTTAAGAAGACATAATAATTACCAAGCAATCACCAACGACTGCTTCTGTCGTGAAAGAGCAAACAAAAAACATCGGTTCGTTTTTTCGTCTGATTTCGAACCGATGTTGGCTTTTGATATCAATTTATAAAGTTTTAGGGAACCCAGGGAATCCCGTATTCGGGCTTTCTAGCCCTCATTTTGCATGCGGCTTAACTTGGCGGCTTGATCGGATGCACGACACAAATACATTAACAATCATTTTCAAAAAAGGCTGCATAATTGGCCGATTATTTAAAACTCCAAGCTATTTGCATTGAGAAGAAAATACTTCATACCCATGAATACAAATCCTTCATCATTTCTCCACGGCTTTTTCGTTCC
>JAEDFR010000204.1 GCA_016297945.1 Lachnospiraceae bacterium
AGATACCGCCTTTACTTATTTGAATAAGGAAACCAATTTATTTAAGGTAGTAAATGTTCCAATGATAGATGATTTGAAGGAATACTGTGAATTGGCATCAAAAACGGCAGATGAACAGAAAGAATATTTTACAGGCCCATTAGGAAATGATGTTTTCCAATGTTCGCCTATGCCTTGGGTTACATACACTCATATATCACATACAAATTCTGGAAAGAAGGATAATGCAACACCTCTTTTTGATTGGGGAAAATACTATGAAAAGGATGGAAAAGTTATGATTCCTATTTCGGTGCAAGCACATCATTCTTTTGTTGATGGATTGCATGTGGGACAGTTTGTAGAAGAATTGCAAAAATTTCTAAACGAGTGTTAAAACCAATTTAATGAAATGGAAAAAAGGGAATTATTATGATCAGACAATATGAATCAAAAGACTTGGCACAATGTGCTGCCATATTCAAGGAGGCATTTTCAGAAGAAACATGGGGATGCGTATGGACTCAGGAACGAGCAGAAGCATATATTTCAGATTTCACCGTTCACCCGAAATTTATCGGCTTTGTTTCAGAAGAAAACGGAGTGATTGACGGTGCAGTATTTGCCTGCAGAAAAGTCAGCTGGAATAACGATGAGATATATATCGATGAACTTATTGTTGCCCCTCAAAAACAGCGTGCAGGAATTGGCGGAAAGCTTGTTGATGCTGTCAAGGAATACAGTAATAACAATGGTCTTGCAGGAATCGTCCTTTACACCGCCGAGCAGGCACCCGCAAAGAATTTTTATGAAAAGAACGGCTTTCAGATATCTGACGGTGTGATTTGCATGTATTGGGTATGACAGACAAAATAAAGAACATTTTTTTAAATGAAAAAATCAGAGCGTGTATCATCAAAGCAGACGGAAAAACGATATTGGAATATTACAGGAATGCTAAATCTGCCAATAGTCTTCATAGGATCAATTCCTGCACCAAAAGCTTTGTGGGTGCATTGACAGGCATCTGTGTGGATAAAGGAATAATCAAAAGTCTTGATGTTCCTATTGGTGACTACCTTGACCGATACACCACTATAAGTGAATTTACAGGAAAAGAAGAAATTACCGTCCGTCATCTTCTGACAATGACATCAGGAATTGATTGGCCCGAATTTGGTGAATGGAATTCCTTTCCCCCAATGTATTACAGCAAGGATATGATCAAATTCATACTATCCAGACCGATGCTGAATACTCCCGGAGAGAAAATGAATTACAGTTCGGGGGATACCCAGCTTTTAGGTGAGATAATCTCTAAAGTGGCGGATATGCCGCTTATTGATTTTGCCCGAAAAGAACTTTTTGAACCTTTGGGAATATCAGATTCCAATTGGATATGCAGAAGTGGTCATGCTATGGCGGCAAACGGTTTAAGGCTCAAGCCATCCGACCTGATCAAATTAGGCGAATTATTTCTGAACAACGGAATTTACGACGGTAAAAGAATTCTTTCTGAAGAATGGATAACCACATCATTTGAAACATGTCCGACTGTATATGATGAAATTGGCAGCTACGGCTATCATTGGTGGGGAAATGAATTTGTGTTCAATGATATAGGCTATAAGGTCAATTTTGCTTTCGGATATCGTGGACAGTTTTGTGTAGTGATTCCGGAGTTAAAATTGACAGCAGCTATTATCAGCGATATGAATGATTCAATTAAACCGCTGGCAATGCTTAAAGATTTCATATTTATAGCCTGCCAGATTCCAGTTTATAAAACTGCGAAGTAAATTCCTACTTTCTTTGCAATAATAAATCGAAATTTTGAGGTTAGATGTTATGAATGATTCACTGCGCGAGAGCTTAAGTTATTTTGGCTTATACAAAAAAATGTTTCGTGTACAGAAAAATATTATTCCCGAATCTGTTTCTTTTGGAAACGACAAGGATCAGTATTTCTTATATTATGAACCTGACAATATTATGAGTGACAAGATCATAATATGGGTACATGGCGGCGGATGGAATGCTGGGACACCAAAGTATTTTGACTTTGTCGGTCAGTGTATTGCAAATGCAGGGTATCGCTTCGTTTCAATCGGGTATAGACTGTCACCAAAGAACAAGTATCCATGTCAAATCGAAGATGTGTGCAGTGGATATAAGTCAGCGATACGATACTTGAACGAAAAGAATATCAATACATTAAAAGTGATCGTTTCAGGACCGTCTGCCGGAGCACATCTGTCATCTATCTTGTGCTACAGCAAGTCGGTGCAGGAGGCCTATGATACAGATGTGTCAAATATCATAGGCTTTATCGGAGTTGGCGGACCATATAGCTTTTCCGTTAAGACATCTCTGTCTGTAAGGATACTGCTTGATCAGTTATTCTCCAAAGGCTATGACAGAACAAACGGAGAACCGTGTTCACTTATGACTAAAAATAATATTCCAATGCTGCTGATTCAAAGTAGGCACGATGGATTGATAGATTTTTCGTGCGCAGAACGATTATATGAAAAGGCAAAGAGCGTTGGAAACGAATGTGAACTCTATGAAGTTGTTGATAAAAAGAATACACATTCATGGTATACGGCGGGAATGTTCCTTGAAACACGAAACGAAAACCAAGGATTAGATAAATTTTTTTCATGGATCGAAAAAATATAATTTAACAGTAATACAAATTCCGATTTATAGAACTGGACAAACTTGAATTTGTCGGAGGAGGTACTACTATGGATATAGAAGAGCAATTTAACTTAATAGCTAAAGAATATGATTGTAATCGCAGAAAATTTATACCATGTTTTGATGATTACTATGAAAATTCAACCAAATTTATACTTTCAAGTATTAAGAAGCCAAAGAGTGTGTTGGATTTAGGAGCTGGAACAGGTTTACTGTCCTATT
>JAEDFR010000060.1 GCA_016297945.1 Lachnospiraceae bacterium
AGTCATACTTTTTCATGCGAGCATGAAAAGTATGACCTTTTGACCCTGGTATCATCATTATCGATTAACTGATTTTTTTCCGAGATTAACCAATCTCAAAATCGTAGGTGAAAGAATAATGTTGATTGCCATTTCTACTAAGAAATTGGTACCTACAAGCCCAACGATCATAAAAGCTCCCGCACTTGCAAAACCTGCCCCTTCAGCCCATCCTTTGATTGTTTCATAAAAGAAAAGTCTGCAACCGATTAAAAAGATGCCGGTATTAACAATCGGAGCACATATTGCAGCAACAACGCATGCCAAGTATTTATTTACTTTTTCCAATGCAAGATAAACAATACCTGCTGCCAAACCCGCAAGTGTTCCTTTTAAAATAACTGTAATAATGGTACCCGGAACGCTGATTGCAAGGAAAGCTCCTGCATCCGTAAAAAGAACGACAACACTAAACACAAATCCGAGCCATGCGCCTGCCTTATATCCATATAGTGCAGCACCTACTACTATTGGAATCAGTACAAGTGTAATGTTGAAAATCCCGAATCTGATTGAAATAGCCAATGCCTGTAAGACGATGATGATTGCTGTCAACACGCTTAATCCAACGAGTTTCTTTGTTTCAAACTTCATATTAAGTTCCTCCTGCTACTGTTTTGAATAAATCAAATATAGTGCGAAAAAAGTATATCACTTAATAATCGTTCTTGCAATTCCTTATTTTCTGCCGTTCTCCTATGAACCACTTCCGTCATAACGCGATGCGCCCCTCATCCACATCTTATAACTCAGATAGAAAAATAAATTAATCGGGCGAAAACAGTATTTGACAAAATCGCCATCATAAACATATCGTCTCAGTTGCCAGTTATTATCAAGCAGACACTGGGTAGGCGTAATCGCAATTAAAGAAAAACCATACAAAAACAACATCTCATAATATCCCCATCCGTTGATGGACGGAAACTTGCTAAACATCAACCAGAATGCCACAAAACCAACAATATATATAACATACAAAACAAAAACATATAGCCTTATAGTATAACTTCACACCATCTAAAAAACGTGACATGGGGACGCTCTTCATGACAAACGAACCGTCCCCACTAAAATACTATTTTTTTCGCTCTTTATGAAATTCACAGTTTTTACAAATCACATTCCAACCAATAATTCGTTTTATCTTCTTTGGAAGCTCTCTACCATTTTTCTTTTTATAACATTCTGCCTGAATGCAAGTACATTCCTCTTCTGATATTTCATCATGAATAATTAAACACTTCATGTCCTGTTATCCTCGACTTCCCTTTTCTATAATAAACTATAACAAATCGCTGTCCGTCTTTTTGCTTTGGTTATAATAAGCAACAATTTCCTTTTTCTTTCCCAGAAACAAATCCACTAAATCCGGATCAAAATCGGTTCCTGCTCCTTCTTCAATAATGCGAAAACACTTTTCAAGCGGCATGGCATCGCGATAACATCTTCTTGCCGATATGGCATCAAATACATCCGCGATTGCCATAATGCGGGCATGAAGCGGAATTTCTTCTTCGCTTAATCCATCCGGGTAACCTGTTCCGTTCCATTTTTCATGATGATGACGCGCAACCTCATATGCGATTTTCTCATAATCTGGATCATCCAGATTAGAAAAAGTCTTTTCAATAATCTCGCCACCGATTTTAGCATGCTCCTTCATGATTTCATATTCTTCAACCGTCAGCTTACCGGGCTTTTGCAAAATATGATCGGGGGTCGCAATTTTACCGATATCATGCATCGGTGCAGCATCTAAAACATGCATTACATAATCTCTGGAAAGAACCGGACGGTATTTGGGATGCAGCCAAAGGGAATCCAATATAATCCGGACATATTCTCTGGTCCGGTTAATATGTCCGCCGGTGTTATTATCACGGTTTTCAACCAGTGTTGCAAATCCGGTTACCATATTGGCATTGTAATTTTGCAGACGGCGAAGGGCCGGATCTTCAAAGTTCAGATAGAGGCAGTTCACCATAAATGCCGGCACCAGGGATGTCATCAATATTTCCGGAAAAATGAGCTGTGCAACCAAAATACCAAGAGCCAACAACATGAATATGATAATTCCAAACAAATTCTTCTTTTCAATGGTTTTGTGATGAATCAGTATCACTCCAAAAATAATCAGAAAATGCAAAAACAGGGATGCAAAACAGATATAAACAGAGTTTCCCATGGAATAGTTGGTTGTACTTCCCCTTACATAGTACAACTCATCCATAAACAGAATAATCAATGTGATGGAAACAATTCCGGGTATCATTAACATAAACAGTGTCGTAGCCGAATGGATACCGATTGTCATTTGAATAATGTATAAAAAAATGGCAACCGTCAGCATATCCATCAAAATAAAAAACAAGGCATGGCAGATCATATTAAACCATCCGGGTACTTGATCCATATGATTGACCGTCCACGCCGTAATCCCATCAAATACAATTGCCCATGGCGCAATAATAAGAATGGCATCAAAATAGCCATTGCATGGCAACTTTTTTTGAAGTGTATCTTTCATATATTCAGCGGTAAAATACAAAACCACCAATAAACATCCTATCTGAAGTTTAACATCTAACATAATTCCCTCTTTTATCCCTTAACCTATTACGCTATATTACCCATATTGGCTTGTACAATATTTTAGTCCAATGGCTTTACTTCTTCTCATTTTCTGTATAATCCTCAATAAATTCCTGAGAAAGGTCCGCTTTTAATTCAACCTGATTGCCTTCTTTAAAAGGATCTTTTTGTAATGCCTTCATATCAACACCGGCATCCTCCTTTGATGTACGAAATCCAAATATCAGCATGACAATACATAAAAGCAACCAAACGACTCCGTTTCCAACTTTTCCACCGCCAAATAATTCCATGCAGGCATCAATCATAAATAGAAAAGCCGCAACATAATATACGATTACCATAGCATTTTTCTTCATTATTTTCCTCTTTCCACTTTATAAAACAATAAGAAATCACCCTTTGATTGCAAACGACAAAACGCAATTTCATAACGAATACAGGCAACTGTAATGCATAAAAACACCAAGCTTATGCATGCTACAATTGCCTTATTTTCAGGTTCCGCTTCTCGTATCACTCAAAATCCATTGATTTCCTAAAATGAACTGCGCAAAATTATACTTTTGCCCCATGATACCAACAGATTGCTACGCACTTTGTGCTCTCGCAATCCCGGTATCATCATTATGAATTAACAAATTTGACAGCCGTACCATATGCAATCACTTCCGCAGCACCCTGCATAATTGCAGACGAAGCATAACGAACATTGACAATGGCATCAGCACCAAGCGCTTCCGCTTCTGCTACCATTCTCTTTGTGGCAAGTGCTCTTGCCTCATTCATCATTTCATTGTAAGCGGTCAACTCACCACCGACTAAGGTTTTAAAGCATGTAGTAATATCTTTACCAACATTTTTGGACTGAATGGTACTGCCCTTTACCAATCCTAACATTTCCAATTCTTTTTTGCTGATGTAATCAGTATTGACTAAGATCATCTTCTTCTCCCTTTCTTATTTCATGAATTCTTTGTACACAAACATATATCATTACGCCGGTCAGTAAAACCGGAATGATACCCAACAATAATTTGACAGCCATCAAAGGAATGACAGATAGCAACACGCCAAAATAAAAAATATAATATGCAACCATCAGAATCGTAATCACAATCGGCGCAATCATCTTCTTTCCATGTTCATCCATGGTATCATCCTCCTATTTTTACACAGTTGATATTTGAGGTTCATCCAAACGTTTCAAATATATTTTACACAAAAACAGGCAAATCGTAAATGAAATAATGATAGAAATTGGCTGAGCCTCCTGAATTCCCGCCATACCACGCAAATTAGCAAGCACTAACAGCGTTGGAATAAAAACAAGTCCGCTCCGCAGGCTGGAACCGAAGCTGGCAAGTAATTTTGCTCCCATACTTTGGAATCCCATTTCAACCATCATCGTAAGCGGGATAAACAACTGTCCGAGACACATCAGATGCAAGGCTCTGACTCCGAGTGTAATAACCTCTTTATCATCCCTCAAAAGCTGAATTAAAAATGGGGCAAACACATACATTGGGATTGCTAATAGTAACAATACCAGTTCTTCTCCCAACAAAGCTGTAAAGAATGCCTTTTTGACACGATCTTTTTTGCCGGCACCGAAATTAAAGCTGCTGATTGGCTGAAAGCCCTGACCAATTCCAATGGCAATCGCCATCGGGAAAAAGCTGATTCGTGAAACAATACTCATAGCCGCCACTGCTTCATCATGATATACGCCGGCCGCATTATTTAACAACATGGTTGCGATACTGTTTAGTCCCTGTCTTAACAAACTTGGAAATCCTGTTGCCATCACATTCGCAATCGGTCCGATTTCTCTTGCCACTAAGCGGATGGAAATTCTTGTCTGCGTCCTTCCCGTCAAAAACATCCCAAGCAGTATCACAAAACTAAATACCTGTGAGACAGCCGTTGCAATTCCAGCTCCGGCAATCCCGAGTTTGAATCCAAAAATGAAAAGGGCATCCAACCCGATATTTAATAAAGCTCCTATCATCATACCGACCGTTCCAAGCTTTGCCTTTCCTTCATATCGAAGTAAATTGTTCATAGTCAGGCAGGAAGTAAAAAACGGCGCCGCAAGCGCAATATATAAAATATAGGTTTTGGCATAAGGAGCAATCGTGCTTGTACTCCCCAAAACTCTGAGAATAGGATCCATAAACCAAAAAGTGCCGGCCATCATCAAAAGCCCCAGAAAAAAAGAAAGAAAAAATCCCGTCGAAGTGTACTTTGTCGCCTCTTTGACATCCTTTTGTCCCAGCATTCTGGACATAATGCTTCCCGCACCCTGTCCACACATAAAGGCAACCGCCTGTAAAATTGCCATATATCCAAATACAACTCCGGTTGCACCACTCTGACTGGTTCCGAGTGTTCCCACAAAAGCAGTATCTGCCAGATTATAGATATTGGTAATCATCATACTGATAATCGTAGGAATCGACAACCGCAACAGTAAATGTTCTACCGGCTCTGTCGTCATTTGCAGAAACTGTTTATTTTGTTTTTCCTGCTCTGTTTCCATATGGTTCAAATGCTTCCTTTTATTCTTTATTCCTTAATTCCTTTTCAGATTTGTGTTTCCAATATATATCTTTACCACCTCATACTTCGGTTTCTGATTTTTCTAAGCGGTATGAGCGAACAAAAACACGAAACCTCGCAAAAGCCGGCGGATAAAAATATATATTGGAAACACAAACCTTAGAAGATAGAATTCTTTTATTTTGCAATTCATATTTCCTTTTCATAACAATAAAAAGGCTGCTCAAATAAAAATATTTCTCCTACCTTGGAAAAGTGCAAATGACTGTACGAGCGCAAAGCCTTTTCGTTATATTTATTGACAAGAAAATGAATGCTTTTATAACCTCTTTTTTGGATTTCATGCATGGCACATTTTAGCATTTCCTGCGCCAGCCCCTGATTCTGACATTCCACTTTTACTGCCAGTCTTGCCACTTCTTTTCCCGGAGCAAGGTCTTTTGACCAGCAGTCTAGGCTCTCTACTTCTTCATCCATATCCAGAGAAATGGCTGCAATAATGGCGCCGTTTTCATCTCTTTTAATCAGCAGAGCATCATGAGCCAGATCAAAATCAATCTCCCGCTCTGTCGGATATTGTTCTGTCCAAGGACAAAATTCACGTCCGAGCTGTGAGCGGTATAGCTCTAATATTTCCTTTTTATCTTTTGCCGTCGCCAGCTCATAGTCTTGGTTTTGCACGTTTTTTCATCCTCTTTCAAATATACTGCAACTTTTTCATCTAGCAACAATCCTCATAGATATCATTCCATATCATAGTATACTAACATTCCAAAAATGATACTATGAAATCGTTTCAAGCCGATTTTCTCCTATGTGATTTACAACTCTTTTAAATATCATAAACATCATACATATACTCAAACAAAGAGCAAAAACTTCCGCAATCGGGAATGCCCACCAGACATAAATGACATTGCCGAGTTTTGCTAACAGCCATGCTGCCGGCAACAGGACAATCAATTGTCTGATTAAGGATACCCACATACTGTAGATTCCGTTACCGAGCGCCTGATAAAAACTACTGAAAACAATGCCGATAGCCGCAAGCGGGAAATGAAGGCTGATGATACGCAGAGCCGGAACACCAATCTCCATCATATGATCCGATGCAGCAAACATTTTTAAAAATAAATCCGGAACGGAGTGGAATAACAATAATCCAAACAGCATGATTCCCATGGCATAAGTGACAGCAAGCTTTAAGGTCTTAACCACACGTTCCCGTTTTCCGGCACCATAATTATACGCAATAATGGGCACCATACCGTTGTTTAACCCAAATACCGGCATAAAGATAAAGCTCTGAATTTTAAAATAAACCCCGAAAACAGCCGCTGCCGTTGAGGAAAAGGATATCAAAATCCGGTTCATGCCATATGTCATCACAGAACCGATTGCCTGCATAATAATCGACGGAATTCCGACCGAATAAATTTTCCCGATTACCGGAATATCAGGTTTAAAACCTTTCAGACTCAACGAAATTTCTTTATTATATTTCAGATTGAAAAACAAAGCCAGTCCGCTACCCACACACTGTCCGAAAATGGTTGCAACGGCAGCTCCTACCACGCCAAACTTCGGCATTCCAAACAGACCAAAGATCAATATCGGATCCATGACAATATTGATAATCGCACCAACCGACTGGGTGATCATGGAATAAAAAGTTTTTCCGGTCGACTGCAATAATTTTTCCAGCATCATCTGCATCAGCATACCAATTGAGAAAATACAGACGATGGACAAATACTGAATTCCATAGGTAACAATTTCCGTATCATCGGTCTGACTGCGATAAAATGTGCCGACAAAAAAAATACCGATTGCCAAAGCAATCAGATAGGTCACCACCGCTAAAAACAAACCGTTTACTGCTGCCTTACTCGCCTTCTCATTATTTTTTTCTCCCAAAGCCTTGGATAAAACGGCATTTACCCCGACACCGGTTCCCGTACTAAGGGCAATTAATAATGCCTGTATCGGAAATGCCAGCGAAACCGCCGTCAAAGCATTTTCATTGATTCTGGACACAAAAATACTGTCAACAATATTGTAAAGTGCCTGCACTAACATAGATATCATCATCGGGAGTGACATACTCATTAACAACCGGTTAACCGGCATAACTCCCATTTTATTTTCTTCCATTTTTACTCCTCACAGATTTAAATTTTTCAATTGCTCCACACCACGAAGACGCGCCATTGCCCTTGCCATGGATGCCTGCGAAACATGATATTCCACCAGACTCTGTTTTTGCTGCAACTGTTCTTTTGCACGCTCTAAAGCCGCCTGGGCACGGAATTTATCAATTTCTTCCGGTTTTTCCGCAGAGTAAACCAGTACATTGACCAGATTATGCTCGACCTTTATCAGACCATCGGACACAATCGCCCTTTGCCATTTTGT
The DNA here is from genome assembly GCA_016297945.1 of Lachnospiraceae bacterium. GTDB lineage: Bacteria > Bacillota > Clostridia > Lachnospirales > Lachnospiraceae > UBA2882. The sequence goes on from JAEDFR010000060.1 coordinate 7,612, forward strand.
TTCTCCCGGTTTGCGAAAACGAATTTCTCCGACTTCAATAGTTGTAGTCATAGGCTCATGATTTGCTAAAATCGCCATTTCTCCATCATACCCGGGAAACACAAAGCTTTCGCATTCTCCATCATAAAACACTTTATCACACGCTATTATTTTTAACAAAAAACCATTCATATTTTTCCCTGATTTCTAATTTTTCGTTTTGCAATTGTGTTTTCTAAGAAAGTTTGCGTATTCTACTCACAGACTGTATGACAACGTCAGCACTTAATGAGCAATTTATTGCGAATTTAGTACTGTTACGTTGTCATCCAAGTGAGAACGCGTCTGTGATAGAATATGCAAATTTCGTGGAAACACAATTGCAAAACGGTTACAACGTTTCTGCTTTTTTCTTTACATCCTCTATGGTTCCGACATTGAAAAATGCAGCTTCCGGATAGGAATCCATCTCTCCGTTTAAAATTGCCTGAAATCCTCTGATGGTCTCTTCTATCGGCACAAACACACCCGGTACACCGGTAAAGTTCTCGGCCACATGGAAAGGCTGGGAAAGGAAACGTTGCACTTTGCGGGCACGATATACGGTCTGCTTATCTTCGTCAGACAATTCTTCCATTCCGAGAATTGCAATAATATCCTGAAGTTCTTTGTATTTTTGTAAGATCTCCTGCACGCTTCTGGCAGTCTCATAATGCTCTTTTCCAACAACATCTGCCTCTAAAATACGTGAAGAAGATTCCAAAGGATCTACTGCCGGATAAATACCCTGTTCTACAATCTTTCTGGACAAAACGGTCGTTGCATCCAGATGTGAGAATGTCGTCGCAGGAGCCGGATCGGTCAAATCGTCTGCCGGCACATAAACAGCCTGAACAGATGTGACAGAACCGTCTTTTGTCGATGCAATTCTTTCCTGCAATTCTCCCAGGTCATTAGCCAGGGTGGGCTGATACCCCACAGCGGAAGGCATACGGCCCAAGAGTGCCGATACCTCAGAACCTGCCTGAACAAAACGGAAGATATTATCAATGAACAACAAAACATCTTTGTGTTTTACATCACGGAAGTATTCTGCCATGGTAAGTCCTGTCTCCGCCACACGCATACGGGCTCCCGGAGGCTCATTCATCTGACCGAATACTAACGCGGTCTTTTCAATGACACCGGATGCTTTCATTTCCATCCACAAATCATTGCCTTCTCTGGAACGCTCTCCAACACCTGTAAAAATGGAATAGCCACCGCTTTCCGTTGCAATATTGCGAATCAGTTCCTGTATTAAAACAGTTTTGCCTACACCGGCACCTCCAAACAATCCGATTTTTCCTCCCTTGGCATAGGGTGCCAGTAAATCGATGACTTTGATACCGGTTACCAAAATCTCAGCTACCGGACTCTGGTTTTCAAAAGAAGGTGCCTCCCTGTGAATGACCCAGTGTTCATCATCATCAAGACTTTCTCCACCGTCAAGCGTTTCACCGAGTACGTTAAACAGTCTTCCCAATGTTTTTTCCCCGACCGGAACCGCAATTCCTCTGCCGGTTGCTACCACTTCCATATCCCGGCACAGTCCTTCGGACGCAGCCAGCATAATACAGCGTACGACGTTGTGTCCGATATGCTGGGACACCTCCATCACACACTTTTTCTGATTGTTGATAACATATAAAGCTTCTTTGATGGAAGGAAGGTTTCCATCTTCAAATTCCACATCTACAACCGGTCCAGAGACCTGTACGATTTTTCCTGTATGTTCCATTCTGTGAAATTTCACCTCTCCTGCTTTTGCTTTTTCTTTTTTAATGCCTTTGCCCCACCGATGACTTCCGTGATTTCCTGCGTAATGGCAGCCTGTCTGACACGGTTATATTCGATTGACAAATCATGGAGCATTGCTTCTGCATTGTTTGTCGCAGACTGCATGGCTAACATTCTGGCATTTTCCTCACAGGCAGAGGCTTCTACCAAAGCACCGTAAAAAAAGCCTGTGACATAATTATAAACCAGCTTTTCCAAAACCTCTGTCGGCGACGGATAAATCAGATACCAGTCATCGTGAAGCTTTCTCGCTTCATTTTGATCAATTCCACCTTCTTCGTTCTGGATTTTTTCTAACATTTCCTCTTCCAGAAACTTATGTGTCTGCAAAGGAAGCAATCTATGTATCTCCGCTTCTTCGCTCAGACTGTTAACCATGCGCGTTAAAATGATATATACCTCATCCAGTTCCTCTTTCTGGTACAAATCGATGATGTATTCTGTCATCATACGTGCCCGGTGAATCGAAGGATTGTTCGCCGAATAAACGAATTTTTCTTCCACGGGATAGCCCTGTGACTTAAAAAACTGTCTTCCCAATTCACCTACCACAAACAAACGATAATCCTCGGCCTGATCAATCAGTTCCCGGGCCTTTTTTAATACATTGAGATTGTAGGCCCCCGCCATTCCTTTATCGCCGGTAACGATTACAAAACCTTTCTTTTTGACGGTTTCTTTCATGTCCTTATTGCGGTTATCAAAGTACAGATGCTGCATATCCGGATAATGATACAGAATATCTTTGATCTGCTCCTGCAAACTGGTAAAATAGGGCTCTGTATTTTCCAGCTTCTGCTTTGCTTTCCGAAGCTTCAAGGATGACATCATATACATCGCCCGGGTGATTTTCATGGTATCCCGGATACTGTCTATTCTGTTTTGTATTTCTTTGGCATTCGCCATACCAATCACTCTCGATTCTTAAATTCCAATGCAGCTTCTAAGATAGCCTCTTTGGTATCGTCTTCTAACATCTTTGTCGTATTGAGTTTACTGATAATCTCTTTACAGTTCTCTTCAAAATACGCAAGTAAATCCATCTGGAATGGTTTTATATTTTCTTCTTTCAGATCGCTGAATACCTTGCCGTTAGCGCATACTAACGTAATAACCTGCTCTGCCATACTAAACGGCCGATTGAGCGGCTGCTTTAACAGTTCCATCAATGCATGACCATGTGCTAACTGCTTTTTGGTACTCTCATCCAGATCTGATGAAAACTGCGTAAATACCTGCATCTCACGATACTGTGCCAAATCGATACGAATACTTCCGGCGGCTTTTTTCATCGCCTTTGTCTGAGCCGCACCACCCACACGTGAAACAGATAAACCAACATTTACCGCAGGTCGTTGACCGGCAAAGAATAACTGACTTTCTAAATAAATCTGACCGTCCGTAATGGAAATCACATTCGTCGGAATATATGCCGAAACATCGCCTGCCTGCGTCTCAATGATTGGAAGTGCCGTAATAGAGCCGCCTCCTGCTTCCGGTGTCAGACGTGCCGAACGTTCCAGTAGGCGGGAATGCAAATAGAAGACATCTCCCGGATAAGCTTCACGTCCCGGCGAACGCTCTAACAACAGTGAAATGGCACGATAGGCCACTGCATGCTTGGACAAATCATCATAAACGATGAGGACATCCTTTCCCTGATACATGAAATACTCTGCAATTGCCGTACCGGCATAAGGCGCAATGTACTGAAGAGGCGCCGGATCAGATGCCGTGGATGAAACCACGATAGTATAATCCATAGCCTGATTCACTCTTAAATTATTCACCAGTTTTGCAACCGTCGAAGCCTTCTGACCAATGGCTACGTATACACAGATAACATCTTTTCCTTTTTGATTGATAATGGTATCCGTCGCAATACTGGTTTTTCCCGTCTGCCTGTCACCAATAATTAACTCTCTTTGCCCTCTTCCGATTGGGAACATGGAATCAATGGCAAGAATACCGGTCTCTAACGGTTCCGATACCGATTTGCGGTCCACAATTCCCGGTGCCGGAGTCTCCATCGGACGAAAGCTTTCGGTTTTGATTTCTCCTTTTCCGTCGATAGGATTACCAAGTGCATCGATGACTCTTCCCGTTAAGGCATCTCCTACGGAAATCCCCGCCATTTTCCCGGTGCGAACCACGCGGCTGCCTTCTTTGATTTCCGTATCCCTGCCAAACAAAATGACACCGATTTCATCCCGGCGAACATCCTGAACCATACCTTTTACGCCACAGTCAAACAAAACAATTTCTCCGTAAAAAGCATGATCAATGCCATCCACATTGGCAATTCCGTCGCCAACCCAGTTTACAACACCTATTTCTTTGTCTTTGGCTTCCAGTTCAAAATCTTCGATACCGGCTTTCAATATCGAAATAATGCCTTCTGTGCTGACGGATGTATTTTCTGCCAGAGCCGAGACTTTTGCCTTCAGCTGCTCTAATCGTCCTTTTTCGCTCCAGTCATATTCTTTACTTCCGATTCGCAGAATAAAACCACTTTTTATGGACTTATCCGCTTCCATCAAAAGGTCCATATCCGGATTATCAAACTCTTTTTCCAAAAAACGACGAATACCGGCTAACTGTTCATCGGTAGGCTTGGTAACATAGACTAACGTGGCTGTTTCCTGCCGTTCCTTTTTATTCTCGCCGGCATGCTTTTTGCATTTACAGATATCCTCCCATAAAGCAAAATCGCCGTTATCACAGAGTAACTTTAAAAAGTTTCGGATTTCCTTCGGAAATACACGATCAATGATGATGTGCTTTTTTTCCAAAGAGACGGTTGGATCTTCAAAATCCATCCGAATCTGAGGCACAGCCTCCATGATGCCGGATACTTCTTTTAAAATATCGTTGCCGATTTTGCCGTTTATCAGGTCTGTTGCATAATTTTGTGCTGTTAAAGTCACCCTTTTTCACCTGCTTCACTTAAAAATTTGTCATATAGTGCACTGTCTGCATCTGCATTTCCCGCTGTGCAGACCACCTTGGATGCAGCATCCACAACCATGGAAGCAATTTCCGATTTTGCGCTCTTTAAAATCTGTTCTTTTTGGCTTTCCGCTCTTGATACTGCTGAAGAAACAACCTCATCAGCAGCATCTTGTGCATCCTTCAGAATCTTCTGATATTCTACATCCGCATCTTGTCTGGCCTTAGCCAGGATCTTTTTCTTTTCTGTTTCTGCTTCCGCTAAAGATGCCTCATACCGGTTCTTTAAGTCTTCTGCCTCTTCCTGTTTTTCTTTCGCCTCTTCAAACTGTCTGTCTGCCTCAGCCTGTCTGTCCTCAATAACCTTTTTGATCGGTTTGAAGAAAAAAATACGCATCGCAACGAAAAGCACCAAAAGATTTATAATTGTAAATACTAAATTAATATCAACCTTGAGCATTTCCTGCCCTGCCTTTCCTTATATTCCACACCGGCTTATACGGCGCCGAGTTATCCACTGCTAACTACTTGAGCATAACAATAATCATAAGGGCAATTACGAAACCGTAAATAGCAGTTGCTTCTGCCAATGCACAACCCAAAATTAATGTCGAATTAATCTTACCGGCAGCTTCCGGCTGTCTTGCAATTGCTTCCGATGCCTTACCGGTTGCAATACCGATACCAATACCGGCTCCCAATGCACAAAATACTGCAATACCTGCTCCAATCGCAATTAATGAATTCATAATCATATCTCCTTTTTCTGTTTTGATTTTTATCTGTTTTATTTTTCTGTTTCTTATCTTTTCCTTGTTTCAATATTCTGCTTTATGTTTTTATGTCAGCACGAACTTTGTGGCACTTTCAATTTTGTTTCGCCGTAATCATTGACTTTGTTTTAGTCAGCTCTTGCTTACTCAATAGCCTCAGAAATGTACATGGATGTCAAAAATACAAATACATATGCCTGCAACAATCCGTCAAACAAATCAAAATACAAACTGAAAACTGCCGGTAAAAATACGGGCACCACAATCTTAATCAGTTCCATAATGACAAATGCTCCTAGAACATTACCGAAAAGACGCATGCACAAAGATAAAGGTCTTGTAAATACTTCCAAAATGTTGATGGGAGTAACAATCGCTACCGGTTCCGTAAAATGATGCAGCCATTTTCTGACACCTTTATGATGAATTCCTGCCGCTTCCACCAGCACGATACTCATAACCGCAAGTGCAATGGTAACATTCAAATCCTTCGTGGGTGATTTCATCCCAAACAGCCCGATGATATTGGATACTCCTATGTAAAGCAAAACCGTAATCAGATAGGGAACAAACGCCTTTCCTTTTGGTCCAATCATTCCTTCCACCAGACCGTATAGTTTGGTATAAATAAGTTCTGCAACCGCCTGCCTTTTACTGATATGATCAATCTTTAAATCCCTGGTTAAAATCACGGCACCGATAATCAGGACAGCCATGATAATCCAGGTCACCACAACCGATTCTGATATGCCAATTCCACCAAAAACCGGAATTGTAAAGACAGTTTCACATTCCAGTTCGGTCATCAGTTTTGAAGCCAGATCTTCCAAGAAACCATCTCCTTTTTTACTTCAAATATCAGACAGAAGAATAAACAAAATCCTCAAAATATAGTATTTGTATCCCCTGCCAAAATCTATATGTAGTTTAACTCTTTTATTTTGGGAATGCAAGATTTGTGTTCCCGTTATTTGCCGATTAAAAAAGAAATATCCCATTTTTTATAATTCGCTACTTGGGGGATACTGCAAGTCGTCCTTGCAGAAAATGATATATCTTTGTCGCCTCGCACTTCGGTTTTTAGCTTTTCTAAGCGACATGCTCACAAAAATTTATTAAATGCCCGGTTTCAAAACTCAGACTTCGTCTTCAGACAGTTGAAAC
>JAEDFR010000061.1 GCA_016297945.1 Lachnospiraceae bacterium
ACAACGGACAAGACGGGGATGGTTCCGGCGATGACGGTAACGGAGACAACGGACATGATGGGGATGGCTCCGGCGATGAAAACAGTACAGATGATCCGGGAAACAATACAGACGTCAATTCTGACAATCCAAATCCGGGAAATACATCCAACAATCAAAATGTAAATAATACTTCCAGTGAAGAACAAAAGGACGATAATGCGAATGTAAAAAAGAAAACGAGTAGTAGTAAGAAAAAGCAGAATACGGAAGATTCTGCGGATGAGTCTACAGATGAGTCAGATGAAAACAAGTATGATAATTTCTTGGAAGAAGATGTAACAAAACTGCAGAATGATGAAAAACCGGATGATGCAACGGATCTTTTTGTGGAAAAAATGGAAGAAAGGCTGAAAAACAGAGAAATTGATACCAGTATTCTGGAAGATGACAGTGAGAAAAAAGCAAAGGAAGAAAAGAAAGTAAAGCGTATTGCGGCTGCTTTTCTGGCATTTGTTCTGATTGCCGGTCTGCTCGGACTGGGCCTCTATTGTTATCTTGCATTATTGCATGACAGCTGTGTCTTATATGCACTTGGCGATCATAATGAAAAGAAAAGACTGGCTCGAATTCCGCTGAAGGGTATCGAAGATGACTGGCTGGTGGAAGTGCCGGATCATAAACTTGGTGATTGGGGAACCGGACGTTATCTTGTGGTTTTTAAAACCTCTTTTGTAAAAGAGAATGAGGGAGATTTTGTTGTCATTGTGATAGACAAGAACCGTGTACGGGAAAAACTCTGTGAGGAAATCAAAGTCCGGATTTTATAATTCATTGAATCAAATTCTGCAACATGTTATAATACAGCCATTGATTAATGCGGATTGTTTCGCACTTTATGCTCATTCAATCCAATAAACACTATTTTGGAAGGTTGCGTTAGACATGATCAATAAAAAGATTGTCATATCGAGAATTGCAATAGGGATTATGATTGTTCTTTCTTTGATTGCAACTGTAACAAAAATTTTGACCGGTTTTGATATTGATGAAGCCTATGCTCTTGCGTTACCTTATCGCGGATTGCAGGGGGATAGGCTTTTTGCGGATATGTGGGAGGTTCATCAGACTTCTTACCTGCTTCCATTTTTGTTTATGAAAATATATTCTGTTATGGTACCTTCTTTGGATTATCTGGTCCTTTATATGAGAGGCGTTGCCGCCCTTTGCCATATTGGCATGTCTGTGCTGGTTTTTTTCTTCTGCAGAAAAATAGACACGATAAAAGAGGATAAATGGTGTAATACCATTGCATTTTCAGCAGCTTTGATTTATTGTAATTTTTTGCCAAAGTGGATGATGAATCTGGATTTTTCCATGTTGCAGCTTTGGTTTTTTACATTGTTTATCATGCTTTTTTTAGCAGGAGAAAAGAACACCGGAAGGAAGTCCCAAATCTGTTTTTGGTTTGCCGGACTGGTACTGGCAATGGATGTTTTGGCTTATCCCGGGATGGTGATACTCTATCCGGCAGCAGTTGTCATGATTGCGATGAAGACTTTTTCGAAGAAAAAGAGCATGCAGCTTTCTTGGAAACAAATGTGGTATACGATCGGAAGCTTTTCTTTGGGATGTCTGTTAGCCGCTATTGTGTTTTTTGGCTGTATTTTCCACTATATGTCTTTGGCAGAATTGTTTGAGACAATTCCCAAGGTTTTTATGGATGGTGCGCATCAGTACGATTTTGCTACAAAGATATCTTTATATGTGTCACAGTGGATGGAAGTCTTAAGTCAAACTCTTATTTTACTGATCCCTGCTCTGATTCTTACAATTGGATTTTGTTTTCTGTATCAGAAACTCAACTTTGATGAAAAATATGGAAAGACAGACTTTTTCTATTTATTATGCCTGTTCTTTGAATTGGAAGTTTCCGCTTTGATTACTTTCGTCGGACTGGTTGTCAGTTGGGGGCCTTTTCGGTTGCAGGTTCGCTACATCGTTCAATTTATAATGGCAATTTTTTTAATAAAGAAGTTGCAAAAACTGCAGGCCGGAAACAATATAAGTGAATTAAATCGAATTTGGTGGCTTTCTCTGATTGCATATATCGGTATTTTGGTTGCTTCCAACGTTGGACCGACCAGCAGTGCATCTTATCTGGTAATCGGCAATATTCTTTTTGTGGGATTGACTTTGCTCATTGGAAAAAAACAGGGAAAGATAACCAGAATATTTTCTGTTGCGGGAGCAGCGCTTTTTGTAGTAAGCCTTATCATGTGTAAGGGATTTTATATGAGAAATACAGAATATGTTCCCGGTGATATTACGGATGGGCTTGTAAAAATGCAGGAAGGACCTTTGGCCGGTATCTATGTGGACAGTGAAGACGCCATTCGCTTTTCTTCGGATTATCATACCATGAAAGACATGACCAATTCATCAGATCAGGTTCTTTTCATGGGGACGGAGAGTTTATGCAATCTCTATGCAAACGGAAAAGTGGTTAGTCCTACTACCATCAGTACCCCGGCTTTTAATGAGCAGTGGGTTGAATACTTTGAAATGTATCCCGATAAAATGCCGACGATTATATTCCTTGCGAAGAATACGGTAGACAACCGGGAGAAGTTTTTTGCAAAAAATCCATTTGGTATTTGGATTGCAGAGAATTATGATGTAGAATGTATGGAAGAAACGGATTCGTTATGCATTATTCGTGAAAAATAATAGCGATAATATGATTTATTTTTGCGATTTTAGAATTTAAAATCGGAATTTTGGACAATTGGTTTGCAATAATAGAATGCAAAATATATAGATTAGAAAATATGATAAAACCGAAGGAGAAGTACTATGAGCTGGGAAGAAAATGTTCGAAAAGTAGTTCCATATACACCGGGTGAACAGCCAAAGAACCCGAATGTGATTAAATTAAATACCAATGAGTGCCCTTATCCACCGGCACCGGGTGTGAACAGGGCGTTACAAGAGTTTGATGCAGCAACTCTTAGGTTGTATCCGGACCCGGGTGCAACGGTTTTAGTGGATGCACTGGCAGAGTATTATGGGGTAAAGAGTTCACAAGTCTTTGTCGGAGTTGGTTCTGATGATGTTCTTGCCATGATTTTTATGACTTTCTTTAATTCCCAAAATCCGATAATTTTTCCGGATATTACCTATTCTTTTTATGATGTATGGGCAGATCTTTTTCGAATTCCTTACCGTCAGATTCCGCTGGATGAGGATTTTAACATTGTCAAAGAAGATTATATGGGAAAGGGAATCATGGAAGGAAGTCCTTTAGGAGGTATTATATTCCCTAATCCCAATGCGCCGACCGGCGTACTGATCGGACTGGATTTTATTGAAGATATCGTAAAAGCAAATCCGGATGTCATTGTGGTTGTAGATGAAGCATATATTGATTTTGGTGGAGTAAGTGCCCTGCCGTTAATTCAAAAATATGATAACTTACTGGTTGTCCAGACGTTTTCGAAGTCCAGGGCAATGGCAGGTATCCGGATTGGATATGCATTTGGATGTGAAAAGCTGATTAAGTATCTGAATGATGTGAAATTTTCATTTAATTCCTATACCTTAAACAGGACCGCGCTTACACTGGGGGTTGAGGCTGTAAAAGATGATGCATATTTTAAAGAAATTGTAGGAAAGATTGTAAATACCAGAGAGAGGGTAAAAAGCGAACTGAAAGATCTGGGATTTGTTTTCAGGGATTCGCAGAGCAATTTCATTTTTGCGACGCATCCGGATTATGATATTGTGGAAATATTTGAAGAACTGCGAAAAAGAGATATATATGTTCGTCATTTCAATGGAGAGCGAATTAAGGATTATTTGCGGATAACCATTGGAACCGATGATGAAATGAATACATTAATTAAAAATATAAAGGAGATTATCAAATGCTAATTCATTATCTGATTATTTTTTTCGTGTCAATGGTACCATTAATTGAACTTCGCGGTGCGATTCCTTATGCCATGGCATTTATCCAGGCAGGAAGTCCGCTGAGTCTTCCGCTTTGTTATCTGATTGCCATAGTGGGAAATATGCTTCCGGTTCCGATTATTTTCTTTTTTGCAAGAAAAGTGCTGGAATGGGGTTGTGATAAACCGGTTATCGGTAAGTTTTTTACCTTCTGTCTGGAGAAAGGCCATAAAGGTGGAGAAAAACTGAAAGAAAAGGCAGGAAAAGGTTTGTTTGTTGCATTGCTTTTATTTGTCGGAATTCCGGTTCCCGGGACAGGGGCATGGACAGGAACACTGGCTGCAAGTATTCTGGATATGGATTTTAAGCAAAGCGTTGTGGCAGTTATGTTAGGTGTGGTATTGGCAGGTATTATCATGGGTATTGTCAGTGCCGGCTTATTTGGAGCAATTTTTGCGTTTTAAGGGTTTCAAGTAAAATAGCACCTGGCAAAGAGAATAGAATGAAATGCATGAGATCAACAGAATGGGTTGAGTGACGAATACGTGCAAAAGAATGAATGGATTCTGCGACTGACGAGGAAAAGGTATGGATGAAGCATATACAGGCTTTGCATTTGTCTATGATTTGTTCATGGATGAAACACCATATGAAAAGTGGGGAGCCTTTATAGAAAAGAGCCTAAAAGAATATGATATTGATCAGGGAATTGTTTTGGAGCTTGGCTGTGGGACCGGTATTATGACCGAATATCTTGCAAAAAAGGGTTATGACATGATTGGTGTCGATAATTCTTATGATATGCTGGATGTTGCTTCAAAGAAACAGGCTGAAAGAATGATGCAAGGAATGCCGGCTGGTAAAGCGAAAGAAGACTACAGCATTTTATATCTTTGTCAGGATATGAGAGAATTTGAGCTCTATGGGACTGTTGCAGCTGTTTACAGTATTTGTGACAGCATTAATTACATTACCGATCCCGATGATTTATTGACGGTCTTTCGGTTGGTAAATAATTATCTGGATCCGAAAGGATTGTTCCTGTTTGATTTTAATACCGATTATAAGTACCGGGAAGTCATTGGTGATACGGTTATTGCCGAGAATCGGGAAGAGGGAAGTTTTATTTGGGAAAATACCTATGACGAAGCAACCAAAATCAACGAATATGACTTGACGATTTTTTTGCCGAGCGAACAAAAGGGGCTTTTTGAAAAGCATGAAGAGGTTCACTTTCAGAGAGGTTATACGTTATCTGAGATGAAAGCCTTGATAGAAAAAGCCGGAATGGTTTTTGAAAAGGCTCTGGATGCCGATACGCAGCAGGAGGTCACTGCACACAGCGAGCGCATTTACGTCTTCGCACGCGAAGCCGGGAAATAAAAGGATATTTAAGAGGAGATGGCAGTTGTTTTCGGCTGTGCTGTTGTAGAAAGATGGTATGTTTTAGCTCTAGGCGTACGTTGAACAGTTTATCTAAATATTCCGGATAATTTGTTTAGAATCTGCGCACACGGCGCATAAAAGACATCCTGTCTTGATGCGCCTTTCATGACACCCATGTCACGAAGTGCTGGTGTACTGACGGAATATTAAGATAAACTAGTCAACTTCCGCAAATAGAGCTAAAACATACCATCTTTCTACAACTTGTAAGTACATGATGAAAACAAAGAGGTAATCGACTTTCTTAAATATCCCGAAGAGAAAGCCTTGGTGCGGATGCTGAATACTTTTCTATTATGAGTTCCAATTTATATACCATTGGAAAAGTTTTCAATGATATCATTGTAATAATTGGATTTATTTGAGATTTCAAATACGATATCCAATTATAATTGATAGAAATTAGAATAGGTTGAGATTGAAATAGGCAGAGATAAATCATATTTTAGCGTGTTTCTTGTGAGATGTATTAGTTTATCTTAATATTTTGTTTTGTTTCAGCAATTCGCAGCATGGATGCTGCGAAAGGTGCACGACGGACATGGATGTCCGGGTGCACCGGTGCGTTACTAAAAAATCACTCTGCCACAAAATATTTAGATAAACTTATACATCGAAGTCGAAACACGCTAAAACATGATTTATCTCTGCCCCCATCCCCAAAAATGAAACAAAAAACGGAGAAAATGAAATGAATGATTATATCGTAAGAGCAACGGCGGCAAATGCACAGATACGGGCATTTGCGGCAACAACAAAGAATCTGGTGGAATGCGCAAGGAGTTCTCATGGAACAAGTCCTGTTGCAACGGCAGCGTTGGGCAGGCTTTTAACGGCAGGTGCCATGATGGGAACCATGTTAAAGGGTGAAGATGATTTGCTGACCTTGCAGGTGAAAGGAGACGGACCTTTGCATGGGGTAACGGTTACAGCGGATTCCATGGCGAGAGTAAAAGGATATGTGGATCAGCCACAGGTTATGCTGCCGCCCAATGCGATTGGAAAACTGGATGTCGGTGGAGCTGTTGGAAACGGTATTCTTACGGTGATCCGGGATTTGGGATTAAAAGAGCCTTATGTTGGGCAGACTGCATTACAGACAGGTGAAATTGCCGAGGATTTGACCTATTATTTTGCAACATCCGAACAAATTCCTTCATCGGTTGGTCTGGGCGTATTGATGGAAAAAAATAATACCGTCAGACAGGCCGGCGGTTTTATCATCCAGTTGATGCCATTTGCTGAGGATTCGACGATTGACCGGTTGGAAAAGAATTTGACAAATCTGAAATCCGTGACGGCGATGTTGGATATGGGACATACACCGGAAGAAATGCTGGAAATTGTTTTAGAGGGTATGGATGTTGAGATTACGGATACTATAGCGACAGAGTTTTATTGTAACTGCTCAAAAGAACGGATTGAAAAAGCTATTATCAGTATTGGTGAAAAAGATATTAAAGATATGATCGTGGATGGAAAAGACATTGAAGTCAAATGCCACTTTTGCAATACCGGATACAATTTCTCGGTAGATGATTTAAAAAGACTATTGAAGAAAGCAAAATAGAGAGTGTTAAGTAACAGAAGTTAGAAAAAGGATTGAGAAAAAAGAGATTAAAGAAAGTGACGATATTGTAAGATTGGTCAGAGTCTTAAATATGCAAGGAAACTGTTAATATATGAATTCAATAATGGAGAACAGAAATGGAAAACGGATTTTTAAAAGTTGCTGCATTAACACCTCATATTAAAGTTGCGGATTCGATGTACAATGCAAAACAGATTTGCAACTGCATTGATGAGGCAGAAGCAAAAAGAGCTAAAATTATGGTTTTTCCGGAGCTTTGTATTACTGGTTATACCTGCCATGATCTTTTTTTACAGGAAAAACTATTATCCGAAGCAAAAAGAGCGCTGGATATGATTGTAGAGCATTCAGACGGAGTGGACGGACTGATTTTTGTAGGATTGCCGATGGAGCGGGAGAATCGTCTTTATAATGTCGCTGCAGTTATTAATTGTGGTGAAATCATGGGCTTTGTCCCCAAGACTTATCTGCCCGGATATGGGGAGTATTATGAGCCGCGTCATTTTGTTTCCGGTAATGAGATTCCGGTTATGGTGGATTATGACGGAATGGAAATTCCTTTCGGTACCAATTTGCTTTTTACTTCCGATGCCATGGAAGGCTTGTGTATTGCTTGTGAAATCTGCGAGGATGTTTGGGTTGCCAATCCGCCCTCTACCGGTCATGCCATTGCAGGTGCCAATGTCATTGTGAATTTGTCTGCATCCAATGAAGTGGTCGGGAAAAAGGAATATCGGGAAATGTTGATAAAAGCCACATCTGCAAGACTGGTTTGCGGTTATATCTATGCCAGTGCCGGAGAAGGCGAAAGCACACAGGATGTTGTATTTTCAGGACATAATCTGATTGCAGAGAACGGTTCGATTTTGAAACAGGCACGTCATTTTTGCTGTAACAATATTTACAGTGAACTGGATATTTTCAGATTGCGTTCGGAAAGAAGGCGCATGAATAGTTTTTCAAAGCCGAATGAAAAAGAATATATGATTATTCCCTGCGCCATGATAAAAGAGGAAACGGTTTTAGAACGCAACTATGATAAGCAACCTTTTGTTCCGCAAAATCAGGATTTGAGGAACCAAAGATGTGAAGAAATCTTGTCTATTCAGTCATATGGATTGAAAAAGAGGCTGGATCATACGGGAGCGAAAAACGCGGTTATCGGTATTTCGGGGGGACTTGATTCAACACTGGCATTACTTGTTACCATGAAAGCATTCGATTTGTGCGGCTTAGACAGACATGGAATTAAAGCTGTTACCATGCCTTGCTTTGGTACGACGAATCGGACATATGACAATGCATGCAAATTATCAGAGATTGCCGGAGCAGAATTGATTGAAGTGGATATTAAAGCAGCAGTTAATCAACATTTTTCTGATATTGGACAAGATCCTGAGGTTCATGATGTCACATATGAAAACTGTCAGGCAAGGGAAAGAACCCAGGTTTTGATGGATTTAGCCAATAAGACTGGCGGTTTGGTCATTGGTACGGGTGACATGTCGGAGCTGGCACTTGGCTGGGCCACTTATAACGGTGACCACATGTCCATGTATGGCGTAAATGTCGGAGTTCCCAAAACGCTGGTGCGCCATCTGGTACGGTATTATGCGGATACCTGTGATGATAAAGAATTAGAAAAAATATTATTGGATGTGTTGGATACGCCGGTCAGTCCGGAACTGTTGCCACCGCAAAATGGTGAGATTTCACAAAAAACAGAGGACTTGGTAGGACCCTATGAGCTACATGATTTCTTCCTGTATTACATGCTTCGTTGCGGTTTTTCACCAATAAAAGTATTTCGACTGGCATTACGTGCGTTTGAAGGTGAATACGATATGGAGACCGTATATAAATGGATTTGTACTTTTTATCGTAGATTTTTTGCGCAACAGTTTAAGCGCTCCTGTCTGCCGGATGGTCCCAAGGTTGGTAGTGTGGCGGTATCGCCCAGAGGTGATCTGCGCATGCCTTCCGATGCAAGCGCAGCCATCTGGATGGAAGAATTAGAATCCTTAGGTGCCGTTTTGAGACACTTTGGCAGCTGATGCATTATCCAAAGAAGTTTGAATCGCCTGAATCAGTATTTGAGAGGTATAGTAACTTTCCTGATCATATGTAATATCGGAAAGTGCTGTACCTTCTTTTATTTGTGCCGCAATCGAATCAAAAGCCGGTTCCATCAGAGGAAACATCGTTGTCACTGCTTCGTTGATATTATTTAATTCAACCGAATTAATATGATTTTCATCTACAGTTACAGAAATGTCTACAACCTGATTGTTTAATGTGATGGAAGTAGAGTAAATGCCGGGTACATAGGTGGCATCAGCCATTGTTTCAACTGCTTTCTCGGGCTCTTTTTTACCAAACATGACAATCAGTAAAATGATAAATAGTATGGCCAAAGCCACAAAAATGGCGGTATATATCAATTCTTTCATATGAAGGACGACGATTTTTGTTTTATTTTGCATGGGCGGCTCCTTTGGTGGTTTGTTGTTATAATCTATGCGTATGAAATGATTTTATACCAACTTTTAGATGCGTTAAGAAGAATATAATTTTCCACGATGATACCAACGGATTGCTACGCGTTTTCTGCTCGCACAATCCATCTTAAATTCATACTTTTTTGTGAGGTATGAAAAGAATACGCTTTTGATCCTGATAGCATACTATTTTAAACATTGACAAAAGACCGTTTGAATTGATATGATAGGCAAGAACAAGGGTGTTCTTTCAGTAGGGAAAGAATGCCCTTTTATCAAATGTATATGTTGAATTTAAGGAGGATAAACATGGCAAAGTATACCAGAGAAGATGTAGTACGAATGTGTAATGAACAGGATGTAGAATTCATCCGATTACAGTTTACCGATATTTCAGGGACGTTAAAAAACATAGCGGTTACCGTAAGCCAGTTAGAGCGTGCGTTGGATAATCAGTTTATGTTTGACGGGGCAAGTGTGGAAGGCTTTGTCAGAGATGAAGAATCAGATATGTACTTATATCCTGATTATAATACGTTTGAAGTATTCCCCTGGAGACCGCAGCACGGAAAAGTTGCAAGACTTTTGTGTGACATCTATACACCGGATGGAAAGCCGTTTGCAGGAGATCCAAGATACGTTTTAAAAAAGGCAATCGCAGAAGCAGAAAAAATGGGATATACCTTCCAAGTGGGACCGGAATGTGAGTTTTTCCTTTTTCATGCAGATGAAAACGGACTTCCTACAACAACGACACATGAGCAGGCCGGCTATTTTGATATCGGACCATTGGATTTAGGTGAAAATGCAAGACGTGAGATGATTTTAACATTGGAAGATATGGGCTTTATTGTGGAATCGTCCCACCATGAAGCAGCACCTGCCCAGCATGAAATTGATTTTCGTTATGATGAGGCGATGATAACAGCTGATAATATTCAGACATTTAAGATGGCTGTTAAGATGATTGCCAAGCGTCATGGTCTGCATGCAACGTTTATGCCCAAACCGAAACCGGGTTGTGACGGAAGCGGTATGCATTTGAATATGTCTTTGGAAAAGGATGGCAAAAATATTTTTTCAGACAAACAGGATGAACTTGGATTAAGCAAGGAAGCATACTATTTTATCGGTGGCATCTTAAAGCATATCCGCGCTATGACATTGGTTTTAAATCCACTGGTTAATTCCTATAAGAGATTAATTCCGGGATATGAGGCGCCTGTTTATACGGCATGGAGCTGCAAAAACAAAAATCATCTGATTCGTATTCCGGTTTCAAGAGAAGAAAATACCAGGGTAGAACTGCGTAGTCCCGATCCGGCTGCCAACCCTTATCTGGCAATCGCGATTGCATTGATGGCAGGTCTTGATGGTATAAAAAATAAAATTGAGCCTCCGGCACATATGGATGAAAACGCATCATCCATGACAGAAGAAGAAAGAAAGAAAGCAGGAATTGTCACACTGCCTGATACTCTTATGGCAGCGATTGAGGCATTTCGTGAGGATCCTTTTATGGAGGAAGTATTGGGATCTCATGTTTATCATACCTATCTGGAAGAAAAACTGAATGAGTGGAATGAATATCGTGCAGTTGTAACAGACTGGGAAGTGTCTAAATATCTCTACAGATACTAATTCTTGAAGTGCAATCATATAGTGGGACGAAACGTTTTTACATGTCTTACGTTTTGTCTGATTATACAGGCACGGATAGGAGGTGTATGTAGTGACCGGTATAATTGTAGCGCTTCCCAAAATAGAAGATGCGAAAAATATGAAAAATTTACTGGTTCGAAGCGGGTATTCTGTGGAAGCAATCTGTACGTCCGGCTTGCAGGTCTTATCGGCTGTTGATCAGCTTAATGACGGTATTGTCATATGCGGATACAAACTGACCGATATGCTGTATTTTGAATTACATGAAAATCTTCCAAAGGAATTTGAAATGCTTCTTATGGCTTCACAACATCTTTTAGTCGATTGTCAAGATAATGATATTATTTGTCTGGCGATGCCGTTTCAGATGCGGGATCTGGTAAATACCGTAGAAATGCTAAGTAATTCCATTACATACAAGCGCAAGAAACGTAAGGCACAGCCCAGACAGCGAAATCCGGAAGAAATCGCATTGATAAAAGAGGCAAAATTGTTGCTTATGGACCGGAATAATATGACGGAAGAAGAAGCACACAGATATATTCAGAAGACCAGCATGGATAACAGTACCAGCATGGTTGAAACTGCCCAGATGGTTCTGACCATCATGCGGGAGTAGGCATAGAGTTGCAGGGATGCTTCGGGGATTGGAATTGTGGTTTTTCGACTCGAGAAAACAATTCGTTTTTTCTAAATCGAATTGTGAAGATTTGGCATGGATACGGGTCGGGTGCAATTGACATCCATGTCAAAGCACCCTGAAAACCACATCGTGTGGTTTTCACCCTTGGATTATGGAAATTCGATTAAGAAAAAACGGAATTCTTTTCAAAGAGTCGAAAAACCACAATTCCAATCTAAGGATGCATACTGCAGGGGAGAAGGCGTATGTGTGGGTGTTGCAACTGATGATCTATGGATATTATATGGACGTTGTTTTCGCTAATAATATTTGTTAACTGGATTAGTATATTGTTGAAAATAGTTGAATGGCGTATTCAATAGAAACGATTGGATAAATAGGAGGGATTTTATGAAATTTACCAAGATGCATGGTTGTGGGAATGACTATGTGTACGTAAATGGTTTTACGGAAAAAATAAAAAATAAGCCGGAATTTGTAAGGGCTGTGAGTGACAGACATTTTGGAGTTGGTGGAGACGGAGCCATTTTTATTAACCCTTCGGATGTGGCTGACTTTGAAATGGAAATGTACAATGCAGACGGAAGCCGTTCGGAAATGTGCGGAAACGGGATTCGCTGTGTTGCCAAATTTGTTTATGATAAGAAAATGACAGATCAGACCCAGATCAGTATCGTAAGTGCAGGGAAGATTAAATACTTGGACTTGACCGTAGAAGACGGTAAGATGATTTGTGCAAAAGTCAATATGGGAGCTCCGGTTTTGGATGCAAAAGAGGTTCCGGTTGCACCATACTTATCAGAAAAGAGTACCAATGTAGGAAATGAAATGTTTCAGGATATTCCGGGGTATGATAAAGCTGTAATAGCGGCATCGGTAACGGTGAATGGTAAAGAGTATCAGATTACCTGCGTTTCCATGGGAAATCCTCATGCCATTGTTTTTATGGATGATGTTGCAAATCTCGATATTGATGCTGTCGGACCGTATTTTGAAAATCATGAGATTTTCCCGAACAGGACAAATACGGAATTTGTAGAAGTGGTAGACAGAAGTCATGTCAATATGCGTGTCTGGGAACGCGGAACCGGTGAGACGTTAGCATGCGGAACCGGATGCTGTGCAACAGTGGTTTCCTGTATTTTAAACGGGCTGACCGATGATGAAGTGACGGTTAAGGTTTTGGGAGGAGAAATTCAAATCCATTGGGATCGAAAAGAAAACCTTGTTTATATGACCGGTCCGGCCACCACGGTTTTTGAGGGAGAATTTCCTTGGGAATAACCACAAATGGAAAAAGAAAAAAGGAGATAATAAAATGGCAAAAGTAAATGACAATTATTTGAAACTTCCGGGGAGCTATCTTTTTTCAACAATAGGAAAAAAGGTAAATGCTTATGCTGCTGCAAATCCGAATAAAAAGATTATCCGACTTGGAATTGGTGATGTGACACAGCCTTTGGCACCGGCTATTATTGATGCACTGCATGGCGCTGTGGATGAAATGGGAGTGGCAGAGACCTTTCGGGGTTATGCTCCTGATTTAGGATATGAATTTTTGAGAAATGTGATTGCGGAAAATGATTATAAGGCAAGAGGATGTGATATTTCCCCTGATGAAATTTTTGTTTCTGACGGTGCCAAATGTGATTCCGGTAACATCCAGGAAATCTTTAGTGTGAATAATAAGATTGCGGTTTGCGATCCGGTGTATCCGGTATATGTAGATACCAATGTTATGGCAGGCAGAACCGGTACTTATGATCCCAATACGGAGACCTGGAGTGATGTGATTTATATGCCATGTACCGCAGACAATAATTTCGCTCCCGAATTACCAAAAGAAGTTCCGGATATCATTTATTTATGCTTCCCTAATAATCCGACCGGCTCTACCATTACCAAAGCACAGTTACAGGAATGGGTCGATTATGCCAATAAAAACGGTTCTGTCATTATTTATGACGCAGCTTATGAGGCATATATTTCAGAAGATGATGTACCGCACAGTATTTATGAGTGTGAGGGTGCAAGAACCTGTGCGATTGAATTGCATTCATTTTCTAAAAATGCCGGATTTACCGGTGTGCGTTTGGGATATACGGTTATCCCCAAAGATTTGGAAGTAGAAGGAACAAAACTGCATTCCCTTTGGGCAAGAAGACACGGCACCAAATACAACGGAGCGCCTTACATTGTGCAGCGCGCAGGAGAAGCCGTTTATTCTGCAGAAGGAAAAGAACAGCTTTCTAAGCAGGTTGCTTACTATATGAACAATGCAAAATATATTTTAAATGGATTAAAAGATGCCGGTTACACGGTTTCCGGAGGTGTGAATGCGCCATACATCTGGTTAAAAGCACCAAACGGCATGAGCAGTTGGGAATTCTTTGATTATTTGCTGGAAAAAGCAAATGTGGTAGGGACACCCGGTTCCGGATTTGGACCAAGCGGCGAAACATATTTCCGTCTGACTGCTTTTGGCTCTTATGAGAATACGGTAGAGGCAATTGAAAGAATTAAGGCGTTGTAG
>JAEDFR010000062.1 GCA_016297945.1 Lachnospiraceae bacterium
TGGTGGATCAGACAGGCGATTACCAGAGCGATTGCCGATCAGGCAAGAACTATCCGTATTCCCGTTCATATGGTTGAAACCATCAACAAACTGATTCGTGTCAGCCGTCAGTTATTGCAGGAATTAAACCGTGAACCTACCCCGGAAGAAATTGCCAAAGAGATGAATATGCCGGTAGAGAGAGTGCGTGAAATTTTAAAGATTTCGCAGGAACCGGTTTCTTTAGAGACACCTATCGGCGAAGAGGAAGATTCACATCTGGGAGATTTTATTAAGGATGAAAATGTTCCGGTACCGGACAAGGCAGCCGCTTATACGCTGCTTCGTGAAGATCTGGATGAAGTGTTAAAAACATTAACGGAGCGTGAACAAAAGGTTTTATGTCTGCGTTTTGGTTTAGAGGACGGACGTGCCCGTACGCTGGAAGAAGTCGGCAAGGAATTTAATGTTACCCGTGAGCGTATCCGTCAGATTGAGGCAAAGGCACTTCGTAAACTCCGTCATCCGAGCAGAAGCCGGAAATTGAGAGACTATTTTGATTATTTGGATTAAAAGATGGAAAACTACATGGAATTATCGAAAAGATTACTTGCAGTAGCCAGGCTTGTTACATCGGGAAGGAAAGTTGCCGATATCGGGTGTGATCACGGTTATGTTTCCATTTACCTTGCTGCGGTCAAAAAGTGTCCGAAAGTGATTGCGATGGATGTAAAAGAAGGACCATTATCCCATGCACGGACTAATATTCAAAAATATGGTCTTAAGAATGTTATTGATGTCAGATTGTCTGATGGGACAGAAGCATTGGAAAAGAACGAAGTGGATACGCTTTTAATTTCCGGAATGGGCGGAAGGCTGATGATCCGGATTTTGCAGGAAGGACTTACCTGTCTCGGTTTTTTTGAAGAATTGATTCTCCAGCCGCAGACAGAAGCAGATGCAGTCAGGAAATTTTTGCGTGAAAATGAATACATAATAGTAGATGAGGACTTTGTAACAGAAGATGGGAAATATTATCCCATGATAAAGGCCTTGTATCGTAATTGTGTGAATAAAGTAATTCTTTCATCACAGTATCCGGATTGTGCTCATGGAAAAGAGGAAACATATTCTCTTTTGCAGGAGGATTTGTTTGGACCTGTTTTGCTTCGCAAACGTCCTGAAGATTTCGTAGCTTATATGAAGCAGAAAAAAGAAAAGACGGAAGAGATTTTACAAAAGATAACACAACCGGAGAAAAAGGAAGAAATGCAGGATTATCTGGAGCAGTTGATTATCGTGTCAAAAGATCTGTGAAAGTGGGTGGAAACGGATATGACTTGTCAGGAAATTATGGAACGGTTGGAAGAACTGTCGCCGGCTCATTATGCTAAAGAATGGGATAATGTCGGTCTTTTAGTCGGAAACAGAAAAAAAACAGTAAAAAGCATTTATATTGCTTTGGATGCGACAAAGGAAGTCGTTGATGAGGCAGTGGCATTGGGAGCGGATATGATTTTGACGCATCACCCTTTGATTTTTAAGGGGATGAAGCGTATTGTTTCAGATCATTTCATTGGAGAACGATTGATTGGGCTGATTCAAAACGATATCTGCTATTATGCCATGCATACCAATTTTGATATCATGGGCATGGCAGATGCTGCAGCCGATGAATTAAAATTGAGAAACAGAGAAGTTTTGCAGGTCACATACGAGGATGACATTTCTGTAGAAGGCTTCGGACGCTTTGGAAATCTGTCGCATGAGATGACATTAAGAGAATGTGCGCAGTATGTAAAGCAATGTTTTGATATTTCCACGGTAAAGGTTTTTGGGGAGCCTGAGACGGCTGTCTATCGTGCAGCAATCTGTCCCGGTTCCGGCGGCAGTATGATACCGGATGCTTTGCAAAAAGGCGCAGAGGTATATATCACCGGAGACATTGACCATCATGAAGGAATTGATGCTGTTGCCCAGGGCCTTTGTGTGATTGATGCAGGCCACTATGGAATTGAGCATATTTTTGTGGATTATATGGAACAATACATCAGGAGAGAAATTCCGGGACTGACTATCTATAAAAAAGCGCCGGAAGAACCCTGCTGGTTTATTTAGAAAGGGGATGAAGGATATGACAATTGTTACGATTGGAAATGAGAAAAAAGAAGTTGCGGCTAACTCTACGTTTGAAGATCTTGCCGTAGAGTATCAGAAAGATTATGACTGTCCGATTGCAATGGTATTTGCAGACGGACATATGAAGGAATTGTCCAAGAAAATTGAGAAGGACTGTACGGTTAAATTCCTAACTTTAAAAGATAATGCCGGACATAAAGCATATGTGCGTACCGCAACCTTGATGTTAATGAAAGCGATTGCGGATACACCGGGACTTTCCAATGCCCATGCCAAGGTTGAATTTACCATTGGTAATGGATATTACATTGATATCCGTGACGGTGTCAGTGTGGATAAGGCATTAGCGGATGCAATCGGAAAGCGGATGCGCGAGTTATCCGAGCAGAATCTGGAAATTACAAAAAGAGCTTATCCGACCAAGGAGGCTGTTGAACTGTTTCATAAGCAGGGGATGGATGACAAGGTGAAATTATTTAAGTATCGGAAAAGTTCTTCCATCAATGTCTACGAATTAGATGGTTATTATGATTATTTTTATGGATATATGTTGCCTAAAACGGGATATGTGAAGCATTTCGAGGTACTTCCCTATGAGGATGGCCTGATTTTAAATCTTCCGGATAAAATGAAACCGGAGGAGCTTACCGAATTTAAACCCCGCACCAAGCTGTTTTCGACCCTAAAGCAGGCGGACGAATGGGGTGATAAAATGGGTGTGGATGCAGTCGGAGATCTGAATAACAAGATCTGTAAAGGGGAAATCAATGATTTGATTTTGGTACAGGAAGCTTTTCAGGAACGCCGCATCGGCGAAATTGCAAAAGAAATTGCAGAGAGACCCGGCATCAAATTTATTATGATTGCAGGACCGTCTTCAAGTGGTAAAACGACGTTTTCACATCGTTTATCCATTCAGCTTCGTACATACGGCTTAAAACCGCATCCGATTGCTTTGGATGATTATTTTGTAGATCGGGAAAAAACACCGAGAGATGAAAACGGAGATTACAATTTTGAATGTCTGGAAGCGCTGGATGTGGAATTGTTTAACCGCAATATGGTTGATCTGCTGGCAGGAAAAGAAGTGCATCTTCCGACTTTCAATTTTATGACAGGAAAGAGTGAATATAAAGGCAATATCAAAAAACTCGGACCGGATGATGTTTTGGTATTGGAAGGTATACACGGACTGAATGATAAAATGTCTTATGCACTGCCAAATGAAAGTAAGTATAAGATTTATATCAGTGCGCTGACAACCTTGAATATTGATGATCATAACCGCATTCCGACCACAGACGGACGCCTTTTACGCCGTATGGTCCGCGATGCACGTACCAGAGGTGCATCAGCAAAAAGAACAATCCAGATGTGGCCTTCGGTCAGAAAAGGAGAAGAAGAAAATATCTTCCCTTTCCAGGAACAGGCAGATGCATTTTTTAATTCCGCTTCCATTTATGAGCTTGCGGTTTTAAAACAGTATGCGGAACCGCTTTTATATGAAATCGGTGAGGATGAACCCGAATATCATGAAGCAAAACGGTTATTGAAATTTTTGGATTATTTCCTCGGACTTGGAACGGATCAGCTTCCGAACAATTCCATTGTCCGTGAATTTGCGGGAGGCAGTTGTTTCCCGGTATAAAAATAAATATATGTGAGTGAAACAGATGATCGCGGCCATTCAGACGAAAGGGAATGGGTGAGGAAAGTCCGGGCTTCACAGGGCAGGATGCCGGATAACGTCCGGTGGAGGTGACTCCAAGGCCAGTGCAACAGAGATATACCGCCAAAATGAAGGCGGCGGATCGGACGAAAGTCCGTAACGAGTAGCGTAAGCTACGAGTGACCGCCTCTTTCTGTTTTGGTAAGGGTGGAAAGGCAGTGTAAGAGACTACCGCCTCTATGGTAACATAGAGGGCACATGTAAACCCCATCCGAAGCAAGACCAAAAAGAAAGCAATACAGTTGCCCGCTGTGCTTTCAGGTAGGTCGCTTGAAACTGTTGGTAACAGCAGTTCTAGATAGATGATCATCCAACGACATAACCCGGCTTATCGTTTCGCTCACTTTATTTGTGAGGAAAACTATGTTATTCAATTCATTGGCATTTGCGATATTTCTGCCCATTGTATTTTTGCTCTACTGGGCAGTTCCACAGAAATACCGCTGGATTATTCTGTTATTATCCAGTTACTATTTCTATATGAGTTGGAATGTGAAATATGTTGTTTTGATTTTGTTTACAACAGTTGTTTCATATTGCAGTGCTCTTTTATTACCCAAATTTTCAAAAAAAACAACCAAATTAATGATTATGTGGCTTGCCATCGTAGCAAGTCTTTTGGTGTTATTCTTTTTTAAATATTTTGATTTTGCGCAAAATACTTTGCTTCGGGTTTTGCAGAGCTTCGCGATTGAGCTACATCCGCTTACTTTGAAATTACTGCTTCCGGTTGGTATTTCATTTTATACATTCCAGACTTTGAGTTATGTGATAGATGTCTATAAGAAAGAGGTGGAACCGGAAAAGAATTTCTTCCGATATGCGGCGTTTATTTCTTTTTTTCCGCAGTTGGTTGCGGGGCCGATTGAAAGAACAAAAAATTTGCTGCCACAGATTAATTGTGAGCATACTTTTTCCTATGAAAAAGCATCTTATGGAATAAAGCTCATGGCGTGGGGCTTTTTTAAAAAGCTGGTAATTGCGGACAACCTTGCCGTGATGGTGGATGCTGTTTTTGAACATCCGGATGAATATCAGGGCTTCTCTTTTGTTTTGGCAATTTTATTTTTTACTATTCAGATTTATTGTGATTTTTCCGGTTATTCGGATATTGCAATCGGAACGGCTAAACTGTTTGATATTGATTTGATGACAAACTTTAAGAGCCCTTATTTTTCAAGCTCAATTCAGGAATTTTGGCGCAGATGGCATATCTCGCTGTCCAGCTGGTTTCGGGATTATGTTTATATTCCGCTTGGAGGAAGCAGGGTATCAAAAACAAGACATTATGTAAACTTATGTGTGACCTTTCTTTTGAGTGGTCTATGGCATGGAGCAGCATTTACTTATGTAGTCTGGGGAGGATTACACGGTATGATGCAGTGCATAGAGAATTTGTTGTTTGGAAAAAGAAAGAAGGAAACAGAAAGACGACACATAGCCGAAGCAAAGCAGGGAACTGCTAACTGGTGGTTTCGCGTTTTTCTTGTATTCTGTCTCGTATCAATGGCATGGTGCTTTTTCAGAGCCGGATCTGTGACCCAGGCTGTCTGGATTTTAGCTCATTCCATAGAAGGAATAACGCATCCCTTTGCATATATAATATCCGGAGTGGGAGCTTTTGATATGTCATTGCTTTTTCAGATACTCTTATCTGTTGCATTACTTGGCTGCTATGATTATGTAGCATTAACACGTGATCCGATTGCAGTGATAGGTAGAATGAAGAAACCTGTCCGCTATGCAATTTACTATACCTTTGTTTTTGCGCTCTTACTCCTGGCCAGCTTCAACTCCCAGGAATTTGTGTATTTTCAATTTTAGTGTCAATTAAGAGCCAAGCGCAAGAAACAACTTTTGTGTGAGCAAGCTCGCTTGCAATCACACAAAAGTTGATTCTTGCATTTGGCGAAAAGCCATAAATGAGCAAAAGGAAAGTTGCGAAGCAACGATTTTGCGAATGAATGGCTCTTAATTGATACTAAAATTGGTGGCGAGGCAATTTTACGGTGCGCCAGCGAAAAAGGTAAGAAAGGAGGAAAATAAATGTGGTATCAGATTGGCAGATTGGTATCGAAAATACTGGTGATAGTTTTACCGGTTGTTTTTTTGATGCAGATTTTCTGCGCAGCAATTCCGATGGCTTATATGGATGTGGAATATGCAATGTATAAGCAGCAAAAAGATTATCTCTCAAATAATCATGATACTAACCGTGTGTTGATTTTAGGCGATTCACGGGCAAAAGCCAGCTTTGTGCCGGATATACTCGGTGAGGATGTTTATAATTTATCATTAGGTGGAATATCACCGGTTGAAAGCTATTATATGCTGAAAGAATATCTGGAAAATCACGAAGCACCGCAGTATTTGATTTTGGCTTATGGTCCGTTGCACTTATGCCAGTCGGAAGAAAATGATGATAATTTTGTTTTTTGGAAACGTTGCATTTATTTCCATACTTTTAATCAGAAAGATTTTTTTGAACTTGCCAGAAACAGAAAGAATTTTGAAAACAATACCATTGTTGACAGGGAACATATTTACTTGGAATATTCTATGTACAAGGCTTATTTTCCTAATAAATACGGTGCTGCATTTAAGAAGGCTTTCACTACAAATCGATATCGTGCCAATCATGAAAAATATGATTTAATGGTTGCACAGCGGGGCTATAGTCTGTTTGGAACCGAAGGTGTCAATGGCGGATTGAATGGTGAAGCAAAAAAAGAGGATTTTGCACCATCAGACATGATTGATTACTATTTAAATGCGATATTTGATATTTGCAGAGAACATCATATACAAGTTGTTCTGGAACAATTACCCATGACAGAAACATCATACAGTGTTATTTCAAGTGACTTTTTTGAGCACTATAGAAATTATTTGTATGATGTTGCACAAAGAAATCCGGATATCTGGATGAATCCTAATGTAGAGATGTATAATAATGATTTGTTTGGGGATATTGATCATCTTAACACGGAAGGTGCAACTATGTATTCCAATATCATAAAGGAGCGCTATCCGAAGATTTTTGCTCAATGACCGATTTTTCAGGCCATGATGATAGATTTTATATATAGACGGAGAAATATATGGTTTTTTCAACAATCATCTTTTTATGTGTATTTCTGCCAGTTGTAATTTTGGGTTACTATCTGGTGCCAAAGCAGGGAAAGAATCTTTTCCTGTTTATTTGCAGTCTGTTTTTTTATGCATGGGGTGAGCCGATTTATGTGTTGGTTATGCTTGCCTCCATCATTTATAATTATCTGTTTGGATTAGCTATTGCTAACCATGAGAAGGCCAAACCATACCTGGTTATAGCTGTACTGGTTAATCTGGGTGTTTTGTGTGTATTTAAATACAGTGGTTTCCTGGTTGAAAACATTGACCGTATCATACCGAATTTGCTAAAAGTTCCGGATATAGCACTTCCTATTGGAATTTCTTTCTATACCTTTCAGGGATTATCTTATTGTATTGATGTATATCGGGATAAAAAACTGGTTCAGAAAAATCCGGTTAATCTGGCATTGTACATTGCCATGTTTCCACAGTTGATTGCAGGACCGATTGTTCGGTATTCGGATATTAAAATAGAATTGACGGAAAGAAGGCACAATAGTGATTTATTTGCGATCGGAGCTGAACGGTTTATTATCGGTCTTGCCAAAAAAGCAATTCTTGCAAATACAGTTGGCGCATTGGCAACAAATATCATGAGCAAGGATGTGCAGTATATGAGTATGCCGGTTGCCTGGATTGGTGCAATTGCTTATGCTTTGCAGATTTATTTTGACTTTTCCGGCTATTCGGATATGGCAATCGGACTTGGGAAAATATTTGGTTTTCATTTTGCAGAAAACTTTCAGTATCCTTATATCTCAAAATCAATACGTGAGTTCTGGCGCAGATGGCATATTTCCTTATCAAGCTGGTTTCGGGATTATCTTTATATCCCGCTTGGCGGAAGCAGAAGTGGAAATGTGTATCTAAATCTGCTGATTGTATTTGTGGCAACCGGAATCTGGCACGGTGCGGCATGGGGATTTCTATTGTGGGGGTTATGGCATGGTCTTTTTATTGTCTTGGAAAGGATCATAATGCAGCACAAAAAGAAGAATGTCGAATTGTCCTCAATAGGGAAAATCGTGTCACAAACGATAGGAAGAGTTTATACCCTTTTTGTTGTTTTGGTCGGATGGGTATTGTTTGCACTTGTTGATGTGCGAAAAACAGCAAAATATCTGATGATTATGATGGGCATTAAACGAAATGCATTCATTGCATATAATGTTTCCTATTTTTTTGATAAAAAAACTCTATTCATTTTTGTAATTGCATTGCTTGCATGCGTTCCTTGGAAAAGCATTTTGAAAAAGTCAGAAACAGGGAATATGTTTTTGCTTATGGTGATAAAGCGCGTGGTTCTGCTTGCTTTACTGGCATTGAGTTTTGTTTTTATTATTACGGGAAGTTATAATCCTTTTATCTATTTCCGTTTTTAGGGGGCAGGCTGTATGAAACAGAAAAAAAAGATCTGTAATATCCTATTTTCTCTGGCTTTCTTTCTCATGATAACAATACCGTTTTGTCTGTTGGATACGACGCCGACAATTACATCGGAATTGGAAAACCGGAATATGACAGAATGGCCGGGACTTCATTTTTCTTCTCTTTACAATGAGTGGTATGGACATTATGTGGAGGATCGAATTGGTTTTCGTAATCAAGTCATATCTTTTAACAATTATGTGACTTATTATATATTTGGTGAATTCGCAGACACGATACACATGAAAGGGAAAAACGGATATGTATTTCCGGCAGATGAAGGTTATATTGAGAATTATCAAAGACTGAATATCGACGAGGAATTGCTGGACAACCTTACCGGATATCTGACGAATACATCGGATTATGCAAAAGAAAACGGAATTGATTTTATTGCCATGGTATGTCCAAACAAATCATCCGTATATGGACAAAATATGCCGGATGATATTCATGTTGATTTGACTAAAAGCAGCACATTGGATACATTAAAACAGAAGCTTGATGCTGCCGGTGTCAACTATGTGATTCCCGATGCAGAATTTCGAAAGAGGGCACAAGAGGAGCAGATTTATAATCTCAAATATGACAGTGCTCACTGGAATGATCTGGGAGCATTTTATGGAATGACGTTGTTGGATGAAAAAATCGCAGAAATGCATCCGGATATTCCGGTTGTTTCTAAAGAAAGCTTTTCTCTGGATTACAGAGAAGAAAATTTGGAATTGTTTTCGATACCGATAAAAGACAAGATTCCGGTTCTCACATATCAGGGGGAAACTGCTTTAAACGATGGGGAGAATCGAAAAGATGTTTCCAACCTGCCGGGAAATAACATGGCGTATTTTTACAATGAAAATGCAACTACAGATAAAACAATACTGATTTTGCATGATAGCTTTTTTGATCATAAAGAGTGTTATTTTTACGAAAAATATAGGGAAGTATATTTTTGCTCACGCGTCAATTATACATTTATGAAAGAATATATTGATGTCATAAAGCCTGATATTATTGTATTTGAACTTGCGGAGCGCTCCTTTGCAGATGATTTACATGCTTATACCGAACTGGGAACATATGATTATCACTAAGATCTGTGGTAAAATGATATCAGAGTTAAAAGATTATTTTTTAAGGTAAATCATTATAGTAGCATTTGATGGGATGAATATGAAGATAAAACAGGAACTCTCACAATTGAATCGGGAAAAGAAAGAAGAAAACAAAACCTTTCGTTATTTATATGGTTTTGCGATTTTGTTTGTTGTATTAAGCCATTGTGATGGTGGTGGGGTTGAAATGCTTTCAAACTGGATGCATTTTGGAGCTTTTCATCTGGCTGTTTTTGTGTTTGGTTCCGGTTATTTTAGAAAAGAGACTGATGCAGAGCATCCTTTTTTGTATGCATTTAGAAAAATTTGCAGATTACTTATTCCGCTCTGGATAATGAATGCGGTTTACGGATTGATTTTACTGTTTCTTAGGGCAAACGGTTTTCTGTTTGGGGAACCGGTCACATTAAAATCCTTCTTTTTTTATCCGGTCAGCAGTAAATATTTATATGTATTAGATATGGGAGCGTGGTTTGTTTTTCCGTTTTTTGTGGTACAGATTTTGTATATCATGGGCGAAAGTCTGCTTCATATGTTAAAACAAGAAAAGGTTACGGATATTGTGTGGCAATTTCTGTATCTGGCAACAGGGATTTTGGGAGTATCCCTTGCTCATGCGGGATTCTTGGATGGGAACATGACTGTTTTCATTCGGATAGCATATTTTATGCCTTTTTATATTTTAGGAATTTGGTATCGGAAATATTTAGAAAAATATATGAATAGACTTCCGGCAACTTTGATTTTTACTATTTGTCTGATTATAGCTTTACTGGTGAATGCACATTTTGGGCGTGTTGTTTATACCATTCCATCTTCCTGTGATTATCCGTTTGGTGTATTTGCAACCTATCTGAGTGCGGTAATCGGAATCGCATTCTGGCTTACAGTTTCACGGCAACTTTTAAAGTTTGATGGTTCCGTCCGTCTGCTGTCACTTTTAGGAAATCATACATGGGATATTATGTTTCATCAGTTTACGGGCATATTATTACTAAAATGTATATTTGCTCTTTTAAATCGAATGTTCGGACTATTTGCTGATTTTGATTATACGGCATTTTATGGTGATATCTGGTATTTATATCTGCCCAAAGGATTGCCGGAAATGAAAGCTTTATATGTTGTTGCTGCCATTGCATTTTCGATTCTGGTAGGAAAAGCTTTGGTTGGTTTAAAAAAGCAAATCATGAAATTATGTAAACCAAGAAAAGGTGAGTAAGATAGGAATGGAAAAAACAGAAGCAGGATATAAACAGGCTATATTAATTGGTGCTGCACCTATGGGTAAAGAAGCCGAGCAACTGCTGAGCCTTTTAGAATGGGCGGGATATGAAAAAGAAAAAAAGAAAGAACCGATTGATAATTCAAAAGAAACAGCAGAAGAGACCGAAGAAAATAAAAAAGAAAAGCCGGAAGAAAAATCAGCGTGTCATCATAAATGCAGTGCCTGTGCAAAAGCCTGCAAGGAAAATCATTTAAAAAAGGATGTTTATGTGATTGCTGCAGATGGAGGTTTGAAATTTTTGCTTGATCACCATATGCGTCCGGATTTCTGGATCGGTGATCTGGATTCATTGTCTGAAGAGAATGATGCATTATCAACGGATTTTTGGAATGAAATCAATCGGATTGAATACGAAAAAGTTCCGGTAGAAAAGGATGATACCGATATGGCTTTAGCCGTTGCAAAGGCATATGAGCTTGGCTATACGGACATCATGCTGTATGGTGGTTACGGAGGTAACCGTATTTCCCATACGCTTGCCAATATTCAGCTCATGCACCATTATGCCAAAAAAGGATGTAATATTCGCATGATGGGGGATGGAATTCGCATGGAAATATTGTGGCGCGGATGTAAACGTTTTTCTGCAGCCATGACGGGAGCTTTATCCGTCATCTGTCTGAGCGATAAAGCCGATGGGGTTAAGATTCAAGGATTGAAATATGAATATGAGGGAAGTCTGACATCAGATGTGGCGCTTGGTGTCAGTAATTCATTTATTGGACAAGATGCGTTAATTGAAGTACAGGATGGAGCTCTTTTATTGATTTATGAAAAAGCGTAATTTTGTTCCATCATAAAACTGCTTTTTGAGACAGGCTATTTAATATTTTTATTTTATAATATAAAATGTTGGAATGTATTAGGACATATGAGTATGAAAGGTATACGACTATGAAGAAAAAAGAACTTTTTATGATACTGACGATAAGTTGCTTTCTGCTAACCGGTTGTGGCACATCTGCAATTTCCGGGGAGATTTCAGATGCAAACACAACAGAAGAAACTGTGGAAATGGCAGAAGATGTGAATGGTTCATCCCAGGAACAGCAATCTGATAAGCTGACGGATGAAATGGTAGAAGATGCGACGGGAGAAACGATAGAAGAAACGATGGAAGACGAAGAACCCGTGATTCTTTCCACCGGATTTGACCTGCAAAATCCTGTAGATGATGCATCAACAGATCAGGTTGTCTATTATGAGATTGAGCACGAAATTAAGACAGAAGAAAATGATACTTATTCTGTTTGCACTTTTAAAATTCCGCAGTTAAAAGGTAATTCACGTATTTTTTCACTGATTAATCAGGATATTTTAGATCATTATGAAAAAATAAGAAAAAGAGATGAAGAAAACTATCTTCTTTATGCAGAATCAATGTCAGAATACGACGGAGATCTTCCGATGGAGTATTATGACTACAGCTATCAGGTATCACTCTTTTCAAAAAAGTATCTGGGATTGTTGTATACAGATTATATATGTCAGGGTGGTGCTGCCCATGGTATGCCGGAGAGAGAGTTTGTGATGTATAGTCTGGAAACGGGAGGGCGTGTAAATGCAGTCGATCTGATTTCGCTTTCAAAAGATGAATTTAATATATTGTTTTGCGAAGCATTTAAGGAATTGATAACGGCAAATCCGGATGAGTATTGGGAATCTGCCATAGAAACTGTGGAAAACTATGATTATTATACTTCCGGAGCTTTTTATCTGACACAGGATGGAATTATATGCTATTTTCTGCCCTATGAGTTATCATACTATGGAATGGGATTTGTTGAGGCCGCTGTGCCATACGAAGATTTGGAAATGGATTTGGATTAATTTATGGAAAAAGCAATTATAGTAGGTCTTGATTTGGGAACACATCGGGATTTTGCACATTCTATGGAAGAATTGGAAGAGTTAGCAATAGCTTGCGAACTGGAAGTTGTCGGCGAGTTGACACAGCATGCCCAGGCGGTTAATAAAGCGTTTTATATCGGGACCGGAAAAGTGGAGCAGCTCCAGATGCTGGCAGAGGAAGCAGAGGCGGACTTAATTATTTTTGATAACGCGCTTTCCCCCATGCAGCTTAGAAATCTACAACAGAAACTTCGTATGCCGATTATGGATCGGACAACCTTGATTTTGGAAATTTTTTCAAAAAGGGCCCGTACCAGAGAAGCAAAGTTGCAGGTTGATGTGGCGGCTTTGCAATATGCCCTTCCGAGACTGGTTGGACTGCATGATGCACTAAGCAGGCAGGGCGGTGCCAGCGGAGCAATGAGTAATAAAGGTGCCGGCGAGAAAAAATTGGAGTTGGACCGCCGTCATATCGAGCAAAGGCTGGCTACGCTTCGAAGAGAGCTTGCCCAGGTTGAAAAGGACCGGAACACCCAGAGAAAAGCCAGACAAAAAAATGCAATTCCGCTTGTCAGTTTGGTGGGATATACCAATGCCGGAAAGTCTTCGGTTATGAATGCTTTACTGGCCTATTGCGATCGTGAAGAAGAAAAACAGGTCTTGGAAAAAGATATGTTGTTTGCCACTTTGGAGACTACGGTTCGAAAAGTAAATCGTGAAGACGGAAAGAGCTTTTTATTATCTGATACTGTTGGGTTCATCAATGAACTTCCGCACAATCTGGTTCAGGCATTTCGTTCCACATTGGAAGAGGTGAAAAATGCAGATCTGCTTTTACAGGTTATTGATTTTTCCGATCCGCATTATCGCGAACATATGAAAGTGACAAAGGACACTTTGGAAGAATTGGGAGCAGGAAAAATTCCTATGCTTTATCTTTATAATAAGATGGATCTGGTTGCAATGCATAATGCAGATATCACCTATCCTCAGGTTAAGGACAATAAAGTATTTCTGGCAGCAGGCAAAGGAATTGGAATCGAAGATTTGCTTTTGGCGATTGAAAAACAATTATTCGGAAGCAGAGAAATATATGAACTTTTGCTTCCTTATGATGCCGGCGGTGACTTGAACATGCTTCGTCAGAATGCACAGATTTTAGAATGTGAATACCGCGAAAACGGCATCTATGTAAAAGCATTTCTGGATGCCAGAATGTCCGGGAAGTGCGGGAAATATAAAATTGATTATTCTTAAATACGCTGTACAACTATATTTCATCTAAATGGTAGACCACTGTATGCACTGTATGAGAAAATCGGCTTTGTTAAAATGAATTTGAAATGGAGTATTCCTGTTAAATAGTTGAATTTGAAAAGGAGGATATACATGGCAGAAAACAACTGGGAATTAGAATTAAATGAATATATTCGCCAAGGTGAGCCTGATAAAGTCGATAAAAGTAATGCATGGAAGACTGCTATTGGACTTCAAGACGTAGATGGACTTAAGCCTTCTGCGTACTTAATTGAAACTGCTAAAGACCATATTGAGGGTAAGATTAGCATAAC
>JAEDFR010000205.1 GCA_016297945.1 Lachnospiraceae bacterium
CATATAAAAGCATAAGAGGAATCTTTAAAAAGGTTGCCATGTGGTTATTGATAGTAGTCGGAGCAGTAGTAGACAAGCTTCTGATGTATACGGCAACTACGCTTGGATTTACCTGGAGCATTACATATCTGATAGCTGCATTTGTAGCAGTATGGTTAATATGCAACGAATTGATAAGCATTTTAGAAAATCTGAAGGACATTGGAGTTCCGATGCCGGCTTTTTTGATGCCGATTGTAAAAAATATAGCAAAGAAAACAGAAGAAACTTTGAATGTTGAAGAGGAGGAACACAATCATGATGAGAGGAATTGACGTATCAGACTGCCAGGGAGCGATTGACTGGAAAAAAGTAAAGGCAGCAGGTGTACAGTTTGCAATTTTAAGAACAACGAGAAGAAGTGCTAATCCGGATAAATATCTTCCGACAAATATTAAAGCCTGTATGGATAATCATATTCCGGTTGACTTCTACAAGTATTCATATGCTTTATCGACATCAGAAGCAGAGAAAGAAGCACTTCGTGTCATTGAAGTATTAAAAGGATATGGAGTAGCTCCGGCAAAGGATGTTGTAATTTGGATGGATGTTGAGGACAAGGTGCAATTTGCCTTATCAAAAAACGCATTGACAGATATTGTTAAAGCATGGAAAGAGAGAGTATTAAGCTGCGGTTATTCTTTCGGATTGTATATGGGAAAATATGCATACGAACACGGAGAGCTGGATGTAAATGCATTCGACGATCATCTCTGGATTGCGAGATATTACAAAGGTGACACTATTATTCCTGTGTCTGAATGGCCAAACGAAGCATACAAGCCGGTTGCAAAAGCAGGATCCTTGTGGGGATGGCAGGATACTTCCAAAGGCCGCGTAAATGGAATTAATGGAAATGTCGATCTGGATGTTTCTTATTATGACATCAAGCATCTGGTTGTAGAACCGGAATACTATGCTACACCAGAGTTCACTTTGATTGACAGCTTGAATAAAATCGGAGTGGACAGTTCGTACAACAATCGAAAGAGAATTGCAATCGCAAACGGAATTCAGAATTATTCCGGAACGGCTGCACAGAATACAGATTTACTTTCTTTGTTAAATGATGGAATTTTGAAAAAAGCATAATGGCACAACAAGAGCCCAGGGGAATAGATTTCTCCTGGGTATTTTTATTTAAGGATAAAATAATTAGACAGCAAATCGAAGATGCTCAGAACGCACACGATTCTCATTCGAATAGATGTAATATTTATTCGTGGTATCCATATTTGAATGTCCCATCATTTCCTGAAGATCGCGGATGTCAACACCTTTATCTGCCATAGATGTGCCGAACCATTTCCGGAACCGGTGACAGTGAACGTTTGATACACCGGATGTACGGCCAAGACTTTTGACATAACCATGAAGAGAAGCTACAGAAAGTGGACCATGCGGATAGTGTGACGATGCAAATAGATAAGCGCTTTCAAATTTACTGGATTCAAGATATTTAATTAGATGAAGCTTGCAATTATCAGAGAAATAAACAAAACGCTGTTTAATTAAAATTATCCATATTTATACATGAAGTGCTATAAATACGTGATATTACAGCATTAAAAACAGGTTCAAGTCCTGTTATCCGCACTACATCAAAAAAGCAGCAATTACAGGGAAAGCCTTGTATTTGCTGCTTTTTTTACTTCTTTTCTGATAAAACAGAGCAGAATATATTGTGCTATAATGAATATAGCGATGGCAATGAGGAACGTAAGATGCACAAGTTTTTTAAAATAGCAAACAGAATATTAAACATCGTTCTTGTATGTATTATCGCCTGTTGCGGTAACCGGTAAAGTTCATAGATCCGAATGTACGTCGGTAACTCAGATGAACGAAGATAATAAAAGATATTACAATGGAACACTGGTGGATATCTACAAAGAATTATATAATGGAGTTGATCCTTATACTCCGTGTAAGATATGCAATCCGACAGATTAATAAAAGGACTTAATGAAAAAATGAATTTTACAAAAAATACTGATAAAAACAGAATCAAATGGGTGGATTTTTCAAAAGGAGTAGCCATGCTTTTGGTCGTCATCGCACATACGATGCAGGGAGGAACGTATGGGAGCATGGTCAGAGGCGTGATATATTCTTTTCATATGCCGTTGTTTTTTATCTTGAGCGGCTTTACGATGCGCCCATCGGGGGATATCCAAAGTTTTGGAAAAAAGACACTAAAATCAGCTAAAAGTCTGCTGATTCCGGCCGCGCTTTTATATTTTACATGGATTTGTATTGAAATATGCCGGGATAGGTATGATCTGGTTTTTCTTTGTCCTGTTTTTTGGAAAAGTTTTGTATGATGCCATGCAGTTATTTGTGTGCTCTGGCCGGAACGGTTGTGCTTGGTGTTCTGGGGCAGTATATTTGTCGCTGGGAAACGAAGCCTGCTTTTGGAAAACCGGTTTCTATGATAGTAAAACCATTTTATATCATAGGTAAGAATTCGATGTATCTTTTGTGTATTCATATTATGGATCAGTTATGGGATTTTATTTGGTATGTGGAGGGACATCAGTTTATATCTGCCGGAAGGAGACTGGGGGCAGATTTGTTAGTCTTTGCAGTTGTGATGCTCCTTGTACACGGTTTTTCCATCTTTAGAAACTGTGCGAGAACATAACATAAATAAACACCAATTTCGGATTTGTGTTCCCACTATATGTGTGCCGTAAGTGCGATATATGGAGTTTTTGACCTTAGATGCAGACTTTTATCTCTGCCATTGTTTCTCACTTTTTATTATTCGCAACTTTGGGGACATAGCCAGTCGCCCAAACAA
>JAEDFR010000206.1 GCA_016297945.1 Lachnospiraceae bacterium
AAAGAAAAACTGAAAAAAGAAAATATTCCATATGATGAAGTCAATCCATTTGAAGAGACTATAGATAATGTGGAAGAGTATGACCCTGACCAGGGAGAACGTATTGTCAATCCACCATTTATAACAAGGGAGATGGCAACACATTTCTTTTCTATGTTTTGGGGGCGAGAGGATGTTTTTGCCAAGCGAGGTAAAAACGGAGGTTATTTTCCACAATGCGATAATCGTTGGAATGATAGGTTATGTCCGAAACAACGAGGCGAAAAGATGTTTTGTGATGAGTGTGAAAATACAAAATGGACAAAACTGGATGTTAAGAAAATAATTGCTCATTTGTTGGGCTATAAAGAAGATGGCTCAGATGTAATAGGTGTATATCCGCTTTTGCCAAATGGGACATGCAGATTTATTGTGTTTGATTTTGATAACCATGAAAAAGGTGCAGAGGCGACAGATTTTGCCAATACAGATACTGAGTGGCATAAGGAAGTAGATGCCCTTAGAAAAATGTGTGAGATAAATGGTATTAAGCCATTGATAGAGCGTTCTCGTTCCGGTAAAGGTGCTCATGTATGGATTTTCTTTAAGAAAGCAATACCGGCTTCTGTAGCCAGAAATTTTGGATTTCTGTTATTAGATAAAGGTTCTGCATCAATTAACTTAAAATCCTTTCATTATTATGACAGAATGTATCCGTCTCAGGATGTGGCAAGCAGTATTGGTAATCTGATTGCATTGCCTTTGCAGGGGCAGGCACTTAAAGATGGT
The DNA here is from genome assembly GCA_016297945.1 of Lachnospiraceae bacterium. GTDB lineage: Bacteria > Bacillota > Clostridia > Lachnospirales > Lachnospiraceae > UBA2882. The sequence continues at coordinate 769 of JAEDFR010000206.1, forward strand.
AACAGTGCTTTTGTGGATGAAAACTGGAATGCATATCCAAATCAGTGGGATATTTTACTAAATAAAACAGAAAAACTTGGTATAGAGGATATTGAAAAATATATGGCAAAATGGCAGGCAGAACTGGCAGAAAGTCGAGGGATGCTAGCTGGTACTGATATGAATAATAGGCCAAAGCCATGGAAAAAGAAGTGTGAGTTTGTTAAGGCGGATGTTGTTGGCAAACTACATATGGTGCTTAGTAATGGTGTTTATATTGACACGCTAAATCTTATGCCGAGAATACAAAACCAAATCCGTAGTCTGGCTGCTTTTGATAATCCGGAATTTTATAAAAATAAGAGATTGGGATATTCTAATTACTATAATTTTAGCGCTGTATATTTGGGAAAGGATGTAGATGGATACATACAGATTCCAAGAGGACTGAAGGAACAAATTATTGAAGAATGCAAAAAGTCCGGAATTGCTGTTGATATATCTGATCAAAGGGAGAAAGGGCGACCAATCAGAGTTTCTTTTAAAGGTGATTTACGAACACAGCAGGAGTTGGCGGCAGAGAAGTTATTGACTTATTCAGATGGTGTATTAAGTGCGGCAACGGCATTTGGTAAAACGGTTGTGTGCAGTTACCTGATTGCGGAACGCAAGGTAAACACGCTTATTTTGTTACAAAGTAAGGATTTGCTTAACCAGTGGGTTGAAGAACTGAATAAATTCTTGGATATCAAAGAAGAGCTACCGGAATATGAGACGAAAACGGGCAGGAAGAAAAAGAGGGATAGTGTTATTGGAATTCTGCATGGCAGTAAAAATACATTAACAGGTATCATAGATGTTGCAATGGTGGGTTCCATGTACAGTAAAGGTAAATTCAATGATTTAATTAATTCATACGGAATGGTAATTATGGACGAATGTCACCATGCGGCATCTAATACATCCATGGAGTTATTGCAAAAAATTAATGCGAAATATGTTTATGGAGTTTCTGCCACACCAAAACGCGGAGACAGCTTGGATAAGATTATTTATATGCTGCTTGGACCACTCCGGCACAGATTTACAGCCTTGGAAAGAGCACAGGAGCAGGGAATAGGACATTATTTTGTTCCGAGGTATACAAGAGTTGTGGATACTGCTGACAGCAAGGATGATATCAATAAAGCATATAGTCTGATTAGTGCCAGTAAAGTTCGTAATGAGATGATTGTAAATGATGTGATAGCATGTATTGCGATGAAGCAGACTCCGGTCATTTTGACGAGATTTAAGGAACATGCAAAGCTTTTATATGACACTTTGAAAGAAGAAGCTGATCATGTATTCCTTCTGTATGGAGATAATACGGATAAAGAAAATGCGGATATACGAGTTAGATTGAAGCAGGTTCCTAAAAATGAATCTCTCATTTTGGTTGCAACCGGTCAGAAAATAGGAGAAGGCTTTGATTTTCCGAGACTTGATGTGTTGATGCTTGCAGCACCGGTATCTTTTGAGGGGCGTCTGGAACAGTATGTTGGAAGATTAAATCGTGACTATGAAGGTAAAGAAGCTGTTTATGTATATGATTATATTGATGCTCATATGAGATTCTTTAATAAAATGTATGGTAAAAGATTGAAGACATACAAGAAAACCGGATTTTCTATATGGACGGGAGATGAACAGACTAAGCAGATAATTAATGCGATATATGATTCCGGTAATTACACGGAAAAATTCGAGCAGGATATTGTGGAAGCGGAGAAATCAATTGTAATTTCCAGTCCGGACATACGACAGAATAAGATTGACAGACTGTTATCACTGGTTAAAGATCGTCAGGAAAAAGGTGTAAATGTAACAGTCATTACTACAGATCCGGATGGAGTTGTATATGGCAGTGAGGATGTATGTTATGAATTAATTAGAGAGATGCGGCAGGTAGGAATTAATGTAGTAACAAAAGCGGAAGTCGAGGAGCGATTCGCCGTTATTGATGAAGAACTGGTATGGCATGGTGGCATGAATCTGCTTGGTAAGGTGGATGTCTGGGATAATTTAATGCGTATCAAAAAT
>JAEDFR010000063.1 GCA_016297945.1 Lachnospiraceae bacterium
CGATGGCAGAGATAAAAGTCTGCATCTAAGGTCAAAAACCCCATATATCGCACTTACGGCACATATATAGTGGGAACACAAATCCGAAAATGGCATATTTAATTTAGAATAACAAATAAAAAACTTCTGCATATATTAGTACAAAAATGCAGAGGTTTTTTTATGCCTGAAAATGTGAATTCAGAAATTGGACGATTGCTTGTCAGTGTGACAAGTTCTGTTGGATTTATACCGATAAAAAATGCTACTGTCAAAATATATGCAGAGCGTCAGTCGGCAGATCAGGAAAGAGTATTGGTGGAGACATTAAATACAAATGAGAGTGGTCAGACGGATAGAGTTGATCTTCCCACACCACCCAGGAGCCTTAGTCAGGAGCCTTCGGAAATAAGACCATACGCAGAGTATGATATGGAAATTTCAGCGGAAGGATATGAGCCGGTCAGCATTAGCGGAAGCGAGGTCATGTCGGATGAATTAGCAGTGCAGAATGTGGAAATGAATCCGCTTGAAGAACCGAATCTGGTGCAGAGCGATATATTGATTCCGGACCACACGCTTTACGGTGAGTATGAAGCAAAAATTCCGGAGGAAGAAATAAAGGAAGTCAATGAGAGCGGAGAAATTGTACTGAGCCGTGTTGTGATTCCGGAATATGTAGTGGTGCATGATGGGAGACCGGAAGACCGTTCTGCAAAAAATTATTATGTGAGGTATAAAGACTATATCAAAAATGTTGCGAGCAGTGAAATTTATTCCACATGGCCGGAACAGGCGATTTATGCAAATGTTTTATGCATTATGTCATTTACGCTAAATCGGGTCTATACGGAATTTTATCGTGGAAAAGGCTATGATTTTACGATTACAAGTAATACGGCATTTGACCAGAAATGGATTTATGGACGCAATATTTATGAGAATATTTCGTATGTTGTCGATTCGATTTTTAATAATTATTTGTCACGCCCCGGTGTCACTCAGCCAATTTTTACATCTTATTGTGATGGCAACCGGGTGACGTGTAAAGGTTTGAGTCAGTGGGGATCAAAATATCTGGCGGATCAGGGATATTCGGCAATTGAGATTATCAGATATTATTACGGAAATGACATGTTTATCAATTCTACCAACTATATTTCGGGGATACCATCTTCCTATCCGGGATATGATCTGACCGTTGGTTCCAGGGGTGCCAAGGTACTTCAGATGCAGCAACAGTTGAATCGGATTGCCCAAAACTATCCGGCTATTCCAAAAATTGCAGCGGATGGAATCTTTGGCGTCAATACAAAAAGAGCAGTACAAACCTTTCAGGGAATCTTTTTGTTGCCTCAAAGTGGAATCGTTGATTATCCTACATGGTATCAGATTTCAAATGTTTATGTTGCGGTAACCAGAATCTCGGAACCGGGCTAAATAGCATCTTTAATGGCATTGATTAGTTTCACATTATCTTCATGAGACATGAAACAGATCCGGATAAAACGGTTTCCTAAAGGCTGAAACGTTGTGCAGCTTCTTATCATCAGTCCCTGTCTTATCAGGATATCAAATAATTCATCGGAGGTAAGGCTTCCTTTGGGAAGCTTTGCCAGTACGATGTTCCCATTGACCGGAAAAATTTTCATGCCATCGATTTTTTTCAATGCATCACAGACATATGTCTTTTCATCTTCCATGGTTTTCTGAACCAAGTGGATATATTCCTCGTCTGTAAACATGACACTTCCGACTGTTTCAGCCACGGAATTGATATTCCAGGGATCCTGCATCGCTTTTGCTGATTGAAGAAGCTCTGCATTTTTGGTTAGTGCATAGCCAAGGCGCAGTCCGGGAGTTGCAAAAAATTTGGATGTGCCGCGTAGTACCAACAAATGATCAAATTGATTCGTCAGGGCAGCAGAAGATATTTCGTCCGAATCTTTGGAGAATTCAACATACGTTTCGTCGATCATCAGATAGATTCCCAATCCTTGGTAAGCTTTTGCTAACTTTATAAGCTCGGGTTTGCGCAGAGCACCGGAGGTGGGATTGTTAGGATTGCAGAGAATAACCAAATCTGTATCCGATGGTGTCTGATTTATTATATCATCTGCCGTTAAAATAAAATCATTTGTTTCAAGCGCATCAATATGGCAGATTTCACATCCCAGTCTTTCCAAGTCCTTTTCGTATTCTGAATATGTTGGCCCGATAATGACTGACTTTAATGGATTGATAATTGTCAAAAAGAGAGATAGCAATTCTGTGACACCGTTTCCTAAAATAATATTGTCAGAGTCGGCATTTGTATAGGATGAGATCGCATTTTTTAATCTGGTGTATGCCGGATCCGGATAACGCGAAATAATGCTTAGATCATCAGCTAAAACATTGGCAGCTTTTTTAGAAAAGCCTAATGGATTGACGTTGGCAGCAAAATTAGTGATATCTTCTTTTTTTATTCCGTAGACGGATTCAATTTTTTCCAAATCACTTCCGTGAAAGGCCGTTGTCTCTTTTTTCATTTTTGTCTCCTTTTGCTTCTTCCATTTGGTTGGAAATCATTCGATACTATGCTATAATAAAATGCGAAAGTTGCCAAAACAACTAAACCATTTGATTACATCTTTTTTGAATATAATTTGAAAGAGTAAAATGCTGTTCGAATTATTTGAACTGGCATTTAAACTTGGGCAAAGTACATTCTACATTATAGCAATTTTTATAGAAAAAACAATGACCGGTTTCAACTGTCTGAAGAAGTCTGAGTTTTGAAAACGTTCACTAAATAATACTTTGTGAGCATGCCGTTTAGAAAGTCTGGAAACCGAAGTACAAGGCGGCAAAGTTATATTGGGAACACAAATCCGAAAAGGAATTATAATAAAAACAAAAGCAGGGAAATCTCGTGGAACAACAGAAAATGGTGTTTTCGTCCGAAGCAAAGGATGATGTTTCTACAATTACATATGGTAACGGGGTTCTGGAGTTTGATGTAGCTAAAATTTTGATTGAATCTGAAGCTGATACGGTCTATCAGGGAAGCTTTGATATTCGAATTCTTTTTCCACAGGGAGCACAAGGATATGTTTATACAACGGATATGCGTATGCAGACTTCGAATCAAAAATTTACAGGAAGCAATCTGACTGTGCCTTTTTTATATGATACGACCGGAATGGAACAGGGAGATGAGGAGCGCGGAGAGTTTTATTTAGTTACCAGTATCGGTGAATTCAGTCTTCCGTATGAGGTAGTTATTAAAGGCAAACTGTTGAGGGGAGAATTGGGTGAAATCCGCAACCTGTTTCATTTTGCAAATCTGGCACGCATAAATTGGAAACAGGCACGGGAATGTTTTGTAAGTCCACTCTTTCCCGGTGTATTAGTCGGAAGCGGAAAGCAGTATTTAGAGAGTTATAAGACCCTTTTACAATATGGTTTTGAAACCGGAAAAATGGATTTGGCAATGGATCGGTTTTTGATTTTAATTCATAAGAAACAAGAGGTTTCTTATGAGTGCGAACGAAGTAGTTATACTTTTGCAAAAGAAGAACTTCCGGATGAGCTGTCTATCGAAATACAGAGGAATGGCTGGGGGTATACCTATGCAAAAATTGTATCCAATCAGAGTTTTTGTTGTGTGGATACGGTTTTGAAAGAAAAGGATTTTTCACAGGATTGCGGTTGTTTTACCGTTACTTTTGATGAAAGTAAGCTGCATGCAGGGGAAAACAGATGCTCTATTGTGGAAAAGGAAACCGACATTGTTTTGTGTGAAATTGTGGTCACGGTGTCCAAAGAGAGTAAGCCCGCAAATGGGAATAAGCTGCAAAACGATATGCTCAAGGCCGGAATTACAAGACTTTATCTGGATTACCGTACGGGACGTAGGCCTTTAAAAGAGTGCTTTAAAACAGCAGAAAAACTGTTAGAGCAATGCCGAGGTATTGATGAATTACTTCCGGCTTTATATGAAGCGCATTTGAAACTTTTACGCAATAAAGATAACGAAGCCATCTGGTTATTGAAAAATGCAAAGCGCATGATAAAAAAACAGGAAGTCTCTACCGAATTGTATGGATATTTTTTATATCTGTTATCCATGTCAGGGGATGATTCTCAAAAAAAAGCTGCCGAATTGCTGGATGAATATGCAAAAGAGCATATTCACAGCTTTACATTGTACTGGGCATGCATGCACAAAGATCATCTGCAATTGGAAAATCCGCCTGCGGTTTATCGAAGACTTCACATGTTTTTTGATGAAGGGTGTACAAGCCCGATTTTATATTTGGAAGCTGCGCTTCTGATTTTGGAAAATGAACTTCTTTTGTCAGCAATTACTGATTTTGAAATACAGGTGCTGTTGTTTATGGAGCGGTATTCATTACTTTCGGGTCCCGTTTGCGAGCAGATATACAAGCTTCCGATTTCGGTTAAGAAGCTTTGCCCGAAATTTTCCAGACTGTGCAGAAAACATCCTTCAAAGGATGAAAAAGCAACGGCAAAAATGATGAGCCACCTGTTGATGAAAGAGGGATATATGGGAGAAGATGCGGCCCGGTGGTATAAACAGGGGATTATGGCCGATTGCCGTATCAATGGATTGTATGAGGCGTATATCCGGGCACTTAAGCTTAGTCCAAAAGAAACATTGCCACCGGAGGTTGTCCGTTATTTTGCCTTTGATACACCACTTGAGGAACGTTATCTTGCATATGTATATGAAAAAATACTAAAGCAACAGGAGAAACTAAGCTCCGACTATTTGAATCGGATTCACAATTTTACAATTAAGCAGTTAAAAAAAGGAAAAATAAACAGTTCACTGGCGTATTTGTATCGGAATACGTTGTCGGTAGAAGATATGGATGAAAATATGCAACTTCAGTTGCAAAAACTGGTTTTTGCCAATGAATTGACTTTGGAAGAAGAGCTTAATTATAAGAGTTGTATCGTCAGACAGCGGGGCATCAAAGAACAAAATCGTTATATGCTCAAAAATCATAGTGCTGTTATTTTTCTTTACACAGATGAATATACCATTCTGTTTGAAGATTCAAAGGGGAGAATCGTTTCCGGTGAAGAGAGATGTCAGATTCGTCCTTTTATGGATTATCAGAAAATGAAAATGCTTTTAAAAGGATGTAACAGCATAGATATTGGAGAGCAATTGTATTTATATGAAAAGCAGCCTATTTATGCAGTAGATACGCCGGAAGAACTGGTCAGACGATATAAACAGTATCTCTGGCTTATTCATCAGGATGTTTTGGATGAGGAATTTAAAAAAGAACTTGCTATAAATTTCATTCAGGCACTCCAAAATCTGGATATGAATCAGGATTGTGAGCAATTTTTGGACTCCATGAATGCGGAAGCATTTTTGCCCGGAGACCGTCCCGAATTTGTATCCATGCTGGCAGGACTTGGTCAATATGAAAAAGCCTATGAGATTGTTTGCAAATATGGTACAAAGGGAATCCGGATCAAAACCCTTTTGGGGATATGTCAGTATATACTGACCAAAGATATGGGATATCAGGACAAATTGCTGAAACTAACGTATTTGGTTTTTGTTTCCGGAAAGTATACAGATGAAATTTTGCAATATTTGAATTTGTATTTTACCGGTACGCATAAGCAGATGTTGGAAATATATGATGCACTTATATCCATGAATCTGCCGGCTCTTGGGATGGCACAACGCATTTTGGAATTGGAAATCTTTGCGGATGTTTTTTCTGCCGAGACCATCGATATTTTCCGTTATTGCTATAAAGCAGGCGGACGCGATGATTTGATAGAAGTATATCTTTCTATCTGCGCAAATGATTATCTGATTAATGGAAAAGAATTGGAAGATGATTTGTGGAATTGTCTCAATCGGATGATGCTGGAACATAAAAATTTGTCAATGGGTTCCAAACTTGCATTATTGAAATATCATAGCCGGCATGTAGAAAGCTTGCATGAAGATGAGTGTCATATGTGCATTCAATTATTGCTTGATTGTCTAAAGCAGGATATTTTCCTGTCATTTTTTAATGCATATGCCGGTGTCTATCCGGTTTTGGAAATATATGGTGAGCAGTCTTATGTTGAATATTATTCAAAAAAGCAACAAAAGGTTTTGATACATTTTGTAACCGGAGAATCTGATTTTGAAGAGCAAAATTATTATACAGAGGAAATGACAGAAGTTTATCCCGGTATTTATCAAAAGGAATTCCGTATTTTCTGGGGAGACAGTATTCCGTATTATATTACTGCGGTTGTGGAAGGAACAGAGCAATTCTGTGAGAAGGGACAACTGGAGTTGGTTGAAAATACTACGGTATCACGCAACGGAAGATATCGTTGTATCAATGAAATTGCCATGTCTTTCGCATTGTCGGACTATGAAATGACCGATGAACTGATGAAGGAATATGAGTTGAAAAAGTATTTGACCGATTCAATGCTGAAGATAAAGTGAAATTCAGTTGACTATTTTTATCATTTTTTATTTGTGATTTGAATTATCTGCATATGGGGTCAAGAATTATTTGTGAATAGCAATTCAGATTATGGCAGGATAATTATGAAACAGTAATTTGCTAATGTATAGTGAGGATGAAGCAAAAGATGGAAAAGCAGATGCAGGATAAAGGAAAAAATTACATCGTAGGATTTGATTTGGGAAGAACCTATGCACAGATCAGTTATGTGACTTTTGAAGGAGAAGAGGGAGATGTTTATAACATCCCGGTCTGCCTGTGTAAGAGGACGGACGCCAACCAATGGTTTCACGGAGAAGAAGCAAAAAAAGCCGCAGCTAACTATAAAGGAACGCTGGTAGATGATTTGTTGACGTTAGCTGTCAGAGGGGAGCCTGTTCAGATAGAAAAAGCAACGGCTGACCCGGTCGAATTGCTTGCATTATTCATCCGCAATTGTCTTGCGAATCTGGGATTATATAACAACGATGTTACGGTTAAGGCATTGGTTATTTCGGTTGATACGTTATCGGAACGCATGTTGGAAGTATTAAACCGTGTAAAGGAAAGCGTATTAAAAAGCTTTGAGCAGGTGTATTTTGAACCCAAGATGGAATGTTTATTTTCTTATACCATTCATCAGCCCAAGGAATTACGATGCTATGAATTGGGGGTTATCGATTTGTCGGATGGCTTTTTAAAGTTTTATCATATCCGTTTAAATAACCGTACAAAGCCGATTGTGACAACTATCGATGAGCATGTGGATAAAAAGTTTTCGATACCTGCAGAGTTTTCTTCTATTATGGAAAAAGACCGGTATCTGGAGATGATGGATGAAAAGCTCTCTGCTATTATGGAAGATTTTTTGAATAACCGTCTTGTGACGGTGTTTTATCTGACCGGAAAAATATTTGAAAAAGAATGGTGCCCGAAAACGCTCAAACTAATCTGCCATAACCGTCGTGTTTTCGGAGGGAGCAACTTATACAGTAAGGGAGCTTGCCTTTTAGGAATGGAACGTCTGGTTCCGGGCAAAGAGGCCCAGGATTATCTGTATCTGGGAAAAGATAAGTTAGCTGCGGATATCGGAGTGGGAATCATGCAGGAAGGAAAACAGGTTGTTAAAAATCTGCTTTTTGGTGGAGAGAAATGGTTTGAAGTTCAAAAGGAATTTGAATTTATGCCCGGTGAAGATGGTAAGCTGCCAATCGTGATTACACCATTAGGCGATAAGAAGCAAAGAGTGGTTTTGGTTGTCCTTCCGGCTATCCCGGACAGAGATCCGAAAAGCTTGAAATTCCGATGCCTGTTAAAAATGAAATCGGCAAATGAACTTGTGGTGGAAGTGGAAGATGTGGGATTTGGAGAATTTTTCCGTCCGACAGGAAAACGCTATCGTGAGATTATTTCACTTAATTAAGGGAGTTTTTTATGAGTTATATCCTTTTTTGCAAGGGGAAAAGGGCTGAAAAACCTTATTTCGTTGCAGATATACGGAAAAAAATATATACCATCGAAGAGTTGTGCTATTACCTTTATCACAATACGACACTGTGCGGTGAAGAGCTTGTAAAAATCCAATTGGCAAACTGGATTGGTCATCAATTAGGCTTTATGGATCTTTTTGAAAGTATTCTGAGTATCCTTCGTAAAGATCCGAGACCGGAAAAGGTTGCGTCACAGATTTTTGCCTATACAAATTATCTGACTAAGCCGGAGAGAGAGGCAGTTTGTGAACGGATTCGCAAGAATTCCCTGTTAAGTCTTAATGAACGGAAAAAAATGCGTGCCGATTATTATGTGGTGGAAAAAAATTATCGGGAAGCCATTCAGGACTATGAGGAAATTCTTGAGCAGAAGGATTACAATACGCAGAAAGAAAAGCACCACATTATGTATAATATCGGATGCTGCTATTCGTATATGTTTTATTTTGATCTTGCTTTTGAATGGTTTATGAAAGCAGCAGAGATGGAAATCGACCAAAAAGGAGATTTAAAAGCTGCTTTACTATGTAAAAATATGATGATGACGGATGAGGCATTTGGCGAATTTATAAAAAAACATTCTGAGTTTGAACAGATATCTGCTGAATTAAGCTGCGATATTGCCGAGGCAAAACATGATTTTTTGAAAGAACCGGATACGGTAAAACTTCTTTCTTTTTCACAAGGAACAAACGGGAAAAATCAGAAATACCGGGATTTCGTGTTAGAAAAAATAGCAGAGTATAAAGCCGAAAGTTGAGGTTATTATGGGATTCTTTTCAAAGCTGTTTCGAAAAAAAAGAGAATATGAACCCTTAGAAGAATTAGAAGTTGATTTTGAATGGGAAAAAGGACAAAATCTGGATTTGAGTAATCCGGATAAAAGGTTTCATTATGTGAAAAGCTGTTTAGAGCAAATGGATGAAGCTTCCGGTGAAATTGAACGATTGCAAAATGAATACCAGCTGGTCAATTCGTACCTTCATGATATGGAGGAAATTGAAGCACTGCCGGATGAGGAAAAGCAAAAAGTCGAAGCGCACGCCAGAGCCATTTTTATTTTGAACGGTGATAAAAAGCAGGCGAATGAACGGATGATTCATATGAGTGAATCGGAATACCGTAAGATGGAGCGTATCGAAGGTGAGGTTGAAGATGGAATACAAAAGCTTTCGGAAGCTGAACAGTATCAGGAGAAAATCCGAAAGGATCTGCAGAGACTGGAAGGCGAAAAGCATGCCTGTATGTTTCGGATGGAGGAAGCAAAAATCAGCCAGATGAATATGCGGGGAATGACCATTATCAGTCTGATTGCTGCCGTTTCCTGTGTCCTGATTTTATTAATACTGCAGTTTATACTGAATATGGAAACGCAGATCGGATATATGATTTTGTCGGTTGGAATTGCACTTTTATTGACCATCTTTTTTGTGAAATATAATGAAGCAAGGCAGGAACTGATTTCCGCATCCAAAAGTTACAATAAGGTAATTGCATTGCAGAATAAGGTAAAAATCCGCTATGTCAATAACACCAGTCTGTTGGATTATTACTATATAAAATACGGTGTCAACAGTGGAGAAAAGTTAAAAGATTTGTGGTCAAAGTACCAGGTGGAAAAGGAAGAAAGAAGAAGGCTTATGGAAACAGAAGCCGATTTGGATTTTCACAGTGAACAATTGGTCAGACAGTTGAAGCATTACCCATTGTTTGATCCGTTAATCTGGGTGCATCAGACGGAAGCATTATTAAATCCGAAAGAAATGGTGGAAATACGTCATAATCTGATTCTTCGAAGACAAAATTTGAGAAAGCAGATGGAGTATAATAATGAGACGGCTGAAAAGGTTAAAGATGCAATTATGGATGTGGTAAAACAGTATCCAAAGGATGCTGAAGAGATTTTGAAAATGGTTTCCGAGTATGAAAAAAAGGAAAAGAAGTATCGGAATTCAGACGATTGACAACGAATACTTTAGCATGATAATATGTCAAAGTAATTATGATAAGTGTCATGAATACATGCTTTCTTGGTGCATTTGTGGCACGGGATGGTAATACAGGAGGAAATATTATGAAAAAGACATTAGCAATGCTTTTATGTGGTGCTATGACCATGGCTTTACTTGTTGGTTGTGGCAACGGTTCTGCAGATGCTACACAGACTACAGCAGAAGAAACAGAAGCAACAACAGAAGCAACTGAATCAACTGATGAAACAGAAGCAACAGAGACCACAGAAGAGACAGAAGCAACTGAAGAAGCCAATCCGGAATCTGACAGAACAACATTTGTAGTTGGTTTCGATGCAGAATATCCGCCTTACGGATATATGGATGACAACGGCGAGTATACAGGTTTTGACTTAGAACTTGCTCAGGCTGTCTGTGATATGGAAGGCTGGGAGTTAACCAAAACTCCGATTGACTGGGATTCTAAAGATATGGAATTAAATTCCGGTTCCATTGACTGTATCTGGAATGGTTTTACCATTAACGGACGTGAAGATGACTATACATGGTCTGATCCCTATTGTGATAACAGTCAGGTAATCGTTGTGGCAGAAGATAGCGGTATCAGCACCTTGGCTGATCTTGCCGGTAAGAATGTCGGTGTACAGACTGCAAGTGCGGCTCTTTCCGTATTGTCTGACGAGGAACAGCAGAAAGCTTTAGCTGATACATTTGGTTCTTTACAGCAGTTTTCTGATTACAATTCCGCATTCTCAGAGCTTCTTGCAGGAAGTCTGGATGCCATTGCTATTGATATCGGTGTGGCAAATTACCAGATCAGCTCAAGAGGAGAAGGATATGTTATTTTATCTGAAACATTGAATTCTGAGCAGTATGGTGTAGGCTTTAAGCTCGGCAACGAATCTTTAAGAGATATCGTTAACGCAGATTTGAAGAAACTGGCTGAAGACGGAACCGTTGCAGAATTGGCTGAAAAATATGGCATTTCTGATTTGATTTGCTTAAAATAATCTGATTTTTTAAGGCTGTTAAAAAATAAATTCCATTACTTTTTGACAGCCTTTTCATGTGCGTGCACAATTGCACTTGAAAAGACACAGGAGGAACATATGGATTTCGTAACGATACTGCAACAACTGAGTTCGGGAATGATTAAGACGGTGGGGATTTTTTTCTGGACACTGGCTTTGTCGCTGCCGTTTGGTCTTGTTATTGCATTTGGAAGAATGTCAAAAAACAAACTGGTTTCTTCCATTTTCAAATTTTATATTTCCGTTATGAGAGGAACTCCTCTTATGCTTCAGCTTTTAGTTGTATATTTTGGCCCCTATTATCTGTTTGGTATCAAATTGTCGCAAGGATATCGCTTTATTGCGATTATCATAGGTTTTGTTTTAAACTATGCGGCATATTATGCGGAAATATACCGTTCCGGAATTGAATCCATGCCGGTTGGACAGTATGAAGCGGCTACGCAGTTAGGCTACAGCAAATCCCAAACATTTTTTAAAATCATTCTGCCTCAGGTAATCAAACGGATTTTACCGGCGATTACCAATGAAGTGATTACACTGGTAAAAGATACTTCTCTTGCTTTTTCTCTTGCATACATGGAGATGTTTACCATTGCAAAACAGATTGCCGCAGCACAGACGACGATGATTCCTTTTGTGGTAGCAGCAGTTTTCTATTATATTTTTAACCTGCTTGTGGCATTTACCATGGAGCGGATTGAGAAAAAAATGAGCTATTACCGATAGGAGGAACGATATGAACATTTTAGAAATCAATCATATGAAAAAAAGCTTTGACGGGCTTGAAGTCCTCAAAGACATTTCCCTTTCGGTAAAGGAAGGTGAAGTGGTTTCCATCATCGGACCGTCCGGTTCGGGAAAATCAACGATTTTAAGATGTGCTACCATGCTTGAAAAAATGGATGGCGGCGATTTGATTTATATGGGAGAAGGAGCTGCTTTTGACCACAATGGGAAAAGCGTGTATGCCTCCAAGAAAGATTTGCGGAGAATAAGCCATTACTATGGATTGGTTTTCCAGAATTTTAATTTATTTCCGCATTACAGTGTTTATAAGAATATTGTGGATGCTCCGATTTCCGTTTATAAAGTAAGTAAAAAAGAAGCAGATGAGCGGGCGGAAAAACTATTAAGTCAGCTTGGTCTATCCGATAAAAGAGATGCTTATCCTTATCAACTTTCGGGCGGACAGCAACAAAGGGTTTCTATCGCAAGAGCACTGGCACTCCAGCCAAAAATTTTGTTTTTTGATGAACCGACTTCTGCCCTTGATCCCATGCTGACAGCGGAAGTTTTAAAGGTTATCAAGGATCTTGCAAAGCAGAAGATGACAATGATTATTGTAACCCATGAAATGGAATTTGCGCGTGAATTATCGGATCGCATTATTTTTATGGAAGACGGTGTCATTCAGGAACAGGGAACCCCTGAGGAAGTATTTGCTTCGCAAAATCCGAGAGTGCGCGAATTTATCGGTAAGTTTAAATCGTAAATCAATTATAGACAGCGAAAGGGACGACAATATGAGTGAAGAATTGATGCAGGAATCCGGAAAGCAGTACGATGAACACATCAAAGAAGAATGTGGTGTGTTTGGCATGTACGATTTTGACGGCAATGATGTGGCTACCAGTATTTACTATGGTCTGTTTGCATTACAGCACAGAGGACAGGAGAGCTGTGGTATTGCAGTCAGTGAGACCATGGGACCAAAAGGAAAGGTGACAACTCACAAAGATATGGGGCTGATTCATGAGGCGTTTACTCCGGAAACACTAGCCGGCTTAAAGGGTGATATAGGTGTTGGACATGTGCGGTATTCCACAGCGGGAAGTTCGACCAGGGAAAATGCACAGCCATTGGTTCTAAACTACGTAAAAGGAACACTGGGATTAGCGCATAATGGAAACCTGATTAACGCGCCGGAGCTGCGTAAGGAACTGGAATATACCGGAGCTATTTTTCAGACAACAATCGATTCGGAGGTCATTGCCTATCATATTGCCAGAGAAAGACTGAATACCGGAAGTGTCGAAGAAGCTGTCGGACGTGCCATGAAAAAAATCAAGGGAGCCTATTCTTTGATTGTCATGAGCCCACGTAAATTAATTGGTGCAAGAGATCCTTTTGGATTTAAACCGCTTTGTATCGGAAAAAGGGACAATTGCTATATTCTGGCAAGTGAAACCTGCGCCTTAGATACGATTGGTGCTGAGTTTGTCCGGGATCTGGAGCCCGGTGAAATCGTCACCATCAGTCCGGAAAAGGGAATTGAATCGGATAAAAGTATGTGTCTTCCTAAAGAGGATCATGCAAGATGTATTTTTGAATATATTTACTTTGCGAGACCGGATAGCGTGATTGATGGTGTTAGCGTGTATCATTCGCGTATCTTAGCGGGGAAATTTTTGGCAATGGATTCGCCGGTAGAAGCCGATATTGTAACCGGAGTACCGGAATCCGGAAACTGTGCGGCCATGGGTTATGCCATGCAGTCAGGTATTCCTTACGGAACAGCTTTTGTAAAAAATACCTACGTGGGCCGGACCTTTATAAAGCCCAAGCAAAAGAGCCGTGAAAGCAGTGTGCAGGTAAAATTAAATCCAATTCGTGAAGTTGTAGAAGGCAAACGTGTCATCATGATTGATGATTCAATTGTAAGAGGAACGACTTCCGACCGTATCGTAAAGATGCTTCGCGATGCCGGAGCCAAAGAAGTACATGTGCGCATATCTTCACCACCGTTTTTATGGCCGTGCTATTTTGGTACCGATGTACCCGCAAGAGAGCAATTGATTGCATATAACCGTACAGTAGAGGAAATTCGTCAGATTATCGGCGCAGACAGTCTTGGTTACCTGGGACTTGACAGATTAACAGAACTGGTAGATGGATTGCCGATATGTAAGGGATGCTTTACCGGAAAATATCCGATGGAGCCGCCGAAAGAAGATATTCGGGGCGAATTTGAACAATAGACATGAAGTGGGGACGGTTCTTTTGATGCTAAATTGATGACAAAAGAACCGTCCCCGAATTAAATGATATGATTAACGAAAATTCGTTTATAAATATTTGAAAATTATATTGACATATATATCTTTTGAAATTATAATACAAACTATCTTAAGTGAAAACATCTGCTGTAAATCA
>JAEDFR010000207.1 GCA_016297945.1 Lachnospiraceae bacterium
AAAACCGAAACCACACGGATTCCGGTCTGTTTTACACTGAATTAACTTTTCTGCAGTTTTTTCTGCAATACCTCTTTATCCTTTAAAAAATGTCAGAAATATAGCTTCTTTTCAATTCAAAGGCAACCAGACACTGCAGCCTCTATAGAAAAATAAAGTCTTTCTTATTCTGAATCAGGCTGTTGTCCATCATGAGCCAACCATTTACATTCTGTAATTTCCATATTTGTAAATGTTGCTTTAAATGATGAATCCTCTGGACTACACGCATAAATGCCAAAGTTAATGGTTCCATCACCATTCCACATGTGACACACACGCATTTGTTTAAATACGATACCATCTTCCGAACATTCAATACAATAATCATCTTCTCGGCGACTCAATCTATACCACATTGATTTTATACTTGCATCAATTTCTGTAGTTGCCCAATCTGAATATCCATTATTTGTTACAACACTTCCAAGGTGCTGAAATCTTTCATTTTCATATTCAATTGAACCTTTAAGCCAATTTTCACTATCAAGATACATTACTACGCCACACTGGTCAAATCTGCGCTTGCTTTCAAATTCGGTTTTTACAGTAAAAGAAAAGAACTTATCACTTGTTTCTATCTGTAACACCGGTGCATTATCATTTCTAAAATGATAATACGTTCTCTGCCATAAATCTGTGTGTGGATTTGTAAGGATTTCTATTTTATCAGAAGCAATAAAATAATCTTTTGGTTCTCTGGTCCATTCTAATTTATTTACATCAAATTTCATATTGTTTACACCTCGTCAAAGCTCGATTTCTTTTTTTCTGAATAATGATTCCAGAATTTCTCCCACCACCCGCATAGCAGGTGGTTTATTTTTATTGCCAGCACAATAAAGCCCGGAAAACCGCATAAACACTGGATTTCCGAGCTCCATTTTTTTATTCAAACTCTGCTCCTTATTTCAGTCCAGGTAGTAAAAATCAATCTGTTTCTATGTTATTTTGACTACCTTTTCCTCATTTTTTCATCTTGTCCAAATGATTCTAATTCTTTTTAGAACCAGAGCAGAACCACGAACTATCCATAGAACCAGAGATTTAGCGGCTGGTTCTACGATGCCCCAATAAAATCCCTGTATTTTTTAGCTCTCAGGCATCTAAATCAGAAATCTTTTCCATAAGCTGCTTATACAGCCTTTCGCTAATATGCCGCCCAGCGGTTTTCAGTATTTCTATACACTGTAAGATTTCTTCTTTTGACAACAAAGCTTCCTTGTATGCCGCCAGAAGCATCCCGATTGTTCCCATGATCTGAATCCCCATCTGCATAGCGACCTGACGCCCTTTTACCTCATCCATAAGAAGCAACGAGGCACGTAATGAATCCGATAATACAATCGCCTCACTCTCCCCCGCATCTAGTCCGGCAGAACGTCTCAGCAGCTTTACGGACTGTATATCTTCGACATCCACCCTCTTTATAAATGGACATTCTCTGATTTGTCTGCTTTCATCCGGAAATCTTGTATTTGAAACAAGTTCTTCATAAACAGCATTTGGAATCTGTACTTCTCCAAATAATTGATTAATTAAATTTAATTGTCCAATCTTCATAAGGGAAATCAGCGGTGTCGTATCAGAAATTACTATCAAATCAATTCCCCCTTTAGTTTCTCCCAGTTAGCAACCTCATCCTCAATTTCTGAAATATCCATAGAAAGGTATGCTAACCCCATTTGATCATACAATTCAATCAAATCATACTTGGAAATCCCCAGGATCTCTGCAGCTTTTCCATGTGATATTGTTTTATTGTTAATATACGGGTAGAGAATCAGTGCATTTCTTTCCATTTCCGTACGCTGATCCTGTGGACGTAAATACATAACCATTCCTTCCGGAACCTTAATCCTCACATCTGTTAAAGTCATAAAATCACCCTTTCTTAGATTACCGCATCTATTCAAATCATCTCTTAATCAGAAACTTCAAACTGCGTCATACAGTACTTTTCAGCCAACTGTATAAATTCGTCTGCTACAGCGACCTGCCTTTCAGATTCTTCCCGACTGGCAATATAGAAATCATCATAATCACTGGCATGACGTATTTCTTCAGCTTCACCAATTTTTCGCCCCATTTCTCTGGGAAAAATCTCTGTTTTAACATAGTCTTTATTAAAATTTGCTATTGCATCTTTATGACGCTTGTAAGCCTTTCCACCTACTGCATGAACTGCATTTATGGCATGAAAAATAGCATAATAAGCTCGATTGTTTGCTCCCTTATATTCCTCTGCCGCTAATAATATTTTTGCAGATTTCAGGTCAGATCTGGCAGTCTGAAGTCGATAAAGCACAAGGTCTTTTTTCGTTCCAATATCCTCTTTAAGCTGCTCCATACAAAACTACCCCTTCTTTATTAACATTCGCATAAAATGGATAATTAACAACCCATTTATTAAAATGCTCCTCACTTTTGGCAATTGGCTTTATATCAAGGTCATTGTCCAGATTAAAATCATAAGTCATGTAAGAAAGCTGTTGGCTGTATGCCTTTAAATCCATATCAGACATATCGAGTAATATCATAATATCTACATCGGAATCCGGTCTGAAATCACCTCTGGCATAAGAGCCATACAAAATCACCTTGCGCAAGTGCGTACCATATATCTTTTTGATTTCTGCAATATACTGTTCGATCAGGCTTTGCATTGTCTGTGGCATAGACATACCTCCTTCCCACCTCAATCATTTTTCCTGTTCGCATACATTTCTAATTACATTATACCCTTTAATCCACATTTTCACAACCGGATCTTTCGACGCC
>JAEDFR010000208.1 GCA_016297945.1 Lachnospiraceae bacterium
ATATATCGCACTTACAGCACATCTTTTTCGGGAACACAAATCCGAAAAGGGATTTTCATAAAAACTGTTTCTCTAGTTTTCTTCCATCAACATTTCATAAGTCACGCCGTATTTCTCAGCAATATCCTTTGCATAACTCATACCTTCCGGCGGAGCTATTTCCACTTTAAAAGATCTTTGACCGGTCTTTGCTTTTACAATCAGTGAAACTGCCTTACCTTCTGTTTCCTCTTCATTAAAGGTATCAATATCGTAAGCCAGTTTATGCATATGAGTATTATACAAGGTCCGGATTCCCTTATGAAGAACCGCTCTGATGGCATCCTTTGCAATATAATACCCTTCCTCGAAGGATGTGGTTGAAAAGGTTTCATTTAACAAAAGCAAACTGTTTTTCGTTGCTGCAAAATACAGTTCCTTAAAGCGCTTGCACTCTTCGCCAAGACGCCCAAGATCCATTGTTTTATCTTCATCTGCCGGAAAATGTGTATATACTGCGTCTACGGGCTGAAACAAAAAGGATTCCCCGGGGATTCGAATTCCACCCTGTGCTAATACAAACAACTGTCCGATTGCTTGTGTGATAGTCGTTTTTCCTCCTCGGTTAGCACCGGTTAAAATATAAACCAAATGCTCTTTATCATAGTCTAAATTATTTGTGATGATTTCCGTCTGCTCCGAAATTGCAACAGACGCAAGCTTCATATTGTATATACCGCGTGCTCGCATCATGCAATCCGGCTCTTTTTCGTCGGCAATCTGTGGCTTAGAAAATTTCAGTCCATGTTTTTCCAGCTTTTTGATATACTCCGCAAAGCGGATATAATAGGAAAATTCCGGAATCAGATTTGTAATTTCCGTTATGGAAATGGATACATATTTGTTGAGCGTTTCCCTCAGATTTTTTACAACAAGTGATAACATATGATTCGTGACACGATCCATATAACGAGTGGCATCTTCAGCAGAATCCCCTGCCGGCACAGCTGCCAGGTTCGCGGTTAAAAGCGGATTTTGAGATGCAACATTGACCATCACGGTTTTTTCCAATGCATATTGAAAATCCTCTATTACCGGATTTAAGGGATGGAATTTATAAGAACCGTCCCATGTGGTGCCGTCTTTAATCGGACTTTTAGATGCAATCTTATCATAGAAATTTCCAATCACATTGGATTTGGTAAAATATTTATTGTTAATCGAAATCAGGCCTATACTGTTTGCTTCGAATCGTTCATTCAAATTAATTCCGACCGTCACACTTTTTAAGTCCTGTGTCGAAGACTTTAATTTGGAAATATCCTTTTTTAGGTCCTCAAATCCGTTATCATGATAAATCTCATTGATATATTCCCGCAATCCAAGCAGTCCCTCTGACTGAATATCTGCTGTGGACAGGCACTGATAAATCGCTTCCACATATCCGATATATTCATTGATTTCTTCCAGTCTGTGCATCAATTCCCAGATGCCGGATGCTTCCTCATATTTCTTTTTAAAGCTTCCATAATCTCTAAGAAAATTGATTTTATCCAGAATTTCCATCATGCTTTTACACATATCCGGATTCTTGTAGATATCCTCAAAAATATCAGATCGATACCTTGCCACATAAGGATCATCCGTCATCTTCGATAGGACACGCATAATCATGGCCTGCTGACCATCCTTTTTATCTGCAACCGCTTCACAAATGGTATCAAACCCCAAATCATGCATGGTAACCTCAGACATGATCCGAAAACCGTTGCTCTCTCCTTTCGGATATAATAAACTGATTTTTTTATCAACATATTCCATACAAATCCCCCATTCTGCCGTCTTTGACCGATGGCACAAACACTATTTCCTCTCTGTTTTCTTTCGTAATCCAATCTAATCTGCAATTGCATATTCTTTTACAAAATGAGCAAGATGCTCATCTATCCGCTGCAGTGCTTCCTGCTCCCGTTCCGGTTCTCTGTCACACATATGAATCCAAAGAGTAATGGGAGCCGCAAATAACATGGAAACTAAAGCCGAATCTTCCCGGCGCATCAAGTTTTTATCCATCATTTCCTCAAAAATTTTCTGATAAATTCCTTGTATTCCTTCTGTGGTATATCGCGTAGCAAGCTTTGCAATACGTTGATTGCGAAACTGTTCCATCATCAGAATTCTTCTCGTTTTCCGGATGGTTTCATCATGCATGGTAAATTGAATTCGTTTCTTGGTAATCTCAATCAGCTCATCCATGGAAGAAGGCATTTTTCCCGGATGCAGCTCGGATCCAAAATTCATCTCATAATAGTTTTCTACATTGCCAATCAGAATCTCCAGTATCTCTTCTTTTCCTTTGAAATGCTTATAAATGGAAGGCCCCTTTAAGCCCACTTTCTCTGCAATCAAGTCTACTCCTACACCGTCATATCCCTTTTCAGAAAATAGTGTAAGTGCCGAATTCAAAATCTTTTCCTTTGTTGTTAAATTACTCAACATTGATTCCTCCATGCGAAATATAGTATCTATTATTGAAGTCAAATGGTATTTTTTGCGTTTACCCTTTTTCTTTCTTATTACTATATTAGTTAACGACCGTTTTCTTTGTCAAGCGCTTTTCTGTGTTTTTTTGAATTTTCTAAATAAAAACAGTATCTGTTTTACCAGATACTGTCCGTTTTTATAATTTGTTCAATTTATCAACAGCTTCCTCTATCTGATCCGGTGTAATCTTTCCGTCTGAGAAAGAAATAACTGCACGCAAGGGCATGAATTTTTCCATGGCAGCATTCATCTCGGCTGTAATTGCTTCAGCAGAAGAAGAATTTTCATC
>JAEDFR010000209.1 GCA_016297945.1 Lachnospiraceae bacterium
ATAATCTTGAAGATGCTTCAGAAAATGAAAAGCCAATGGGGACAATAAAAAAGCCAGTAAACTCCGTCCCCATTGGCAATTGCTCCCCTTCGGAAAAAACGTACAGATTTTTATTTTGCTGTACTTTATAATCATAGACAGTAAAAGATATTGTTGTTTGATTAAGAAGGAGATGTCTATGATGAAAAAAAGAATAGCTATGTTTATGGTAATGT
Source organism: Lachnospiraceae bacterium (assembly GCA_016297945.1). GTDB lineage: Bacteria > Bacillota > Clostridia > Lachnospirales > Lachnospiraceae > UBA2882. Next base: position 216 of record JAEDFR010000209.1, read on the forward strand.
TTATGATGCTTATCATGATTCCTATGAGGGTGTCTGCATCAGGAACAGTTAATGAAAGTATGAAAGTGGGAAACACGAAATCCCTTTCTTTGAAAAATGCAGAAAAAGGTGCCTCAAAAGGAATATGGACAAGCAGTGAACCGTCAGCGGTTGATATCATATCTTCGTATAGTACGTCATGTGTAATTAAAGCGGTATCTATGCCGAGTTCAAACCCGGTAATTATACATTGTGAATATACATACCCTTTGGCAAGCGGAACTTATACCTACTATGCGACTGGATACATGGACTATTATGTTACAGTTTCTGAATCCGGTTCATCTTCAGATGGAAGTTATACAATTTCCGCATCCGTATCTTCTATGGAAATTAATAAAGTGGGAGAACCTAAGACGATCACAATTACATCCGGAACCGAGCTTTCATCGGATGTTTATATTAAAGAAAATTCATCTTCCGGCAGTTGTGTTGCACTTCATGAAGGTGAAGTAAAGGGCAATAGCATTACATATAATGTTTACCCAAGAGAAATCGGAAAACAGAACGTTGAATTTCAATTGATTAAAAAAACAGGAAAAAACACAACAACGATCAAAGCAAGAGTGAAAGTGAATTTCAATGTTACTTGTTCGCATATCTATAATACAGGTGTCGTAACAAAAGAGCCGACAGAAACAACGGAAGGGGTAATGACGTATACTTGTAAAGCATGCGGCAAGAAAAAGACAGAGAGCATCCCTAAAATCAGAGAAACAAAAGCTCCTTCGATTGAGGAAACGGAGGTTCCTGAGGTTAGAGAGACAGAGGCTCCTGTGATTGAGGAGACAGAGACTCCTGAGGTTAGAGAAACCGATATTTCTATATGTGAAATTATTGTAGAAGATAAAGATTCAATTGTATACGATGGAAAAGTGAAAAAGCCGGGGATCATTGTCAAAAATGGCGATGTTGTTTTGACTCAGGGAAGGGATTATACAGTTTCCTATAGAAATAATATAAATGCCGGAACAGCGTCAGTTATTATTAGAGGATCTGGTTCATATAGAGGCAGTGTTACAGAAAAATTTGAAATCAGTAAAGCTGAACAAAATATAACCGTGGATATTTCCAACGATACGATCGAATGCGATGATACTGCTCGAATCAGGGTAAGAGCGAAGGGAGCTGTTACATATATATCTGATAATGAAAATATTGCAGTTGTAGACAAAAAAGGTGTTGTAACGGGAGTATCCGCAGGAACAACAAATATTTTGGTAGTTGCAGCTGAAAATAGAAATTACAAGATGGCAGAAAAAAGTATTACAGTGACTGTGTCTGCTGCCCCTGACGCAGAAAACGTTTCTGTTATAGTATCTGCATCAAATATTGAATTGACAGCCGGTGAATCACAGGTTATTACAATAAGTGCCGAGGGTGATTTACCATCAAAATATACGTTTACTTCATCAAAGAAGGGTACAGGATACATTACATCCTGGCAGGGAAAAGGAGAAAATAATACTTTTCAATTAAAAATTTCAGGTTCAAGAGCAGGAAGTGGAACAGTAACAATTTCATTGCTGGATACTTCTTCCGGTAAAAGCAAAGTGATGAAAAAGATTAATATTCCGGTTACCGTAAAATCCCGTTAACCAATGGGTAACCAATGGGGACGGAGTTATCTGGCTCATGAATATATTACCATTAAAAAGCCAATGGGGACAATAAAAGAGCCGATAACTCCGTCCCCATTGAACGAAGGAGAATTTGATTATGGAAACGCTGGAGAAATATAAAAAAAGAATATACAGTTTTATGAAAGAGGAGATATCGGAGGGATGTACATTCCACACACATAGTGAATTGTCCAGAAAAATATCGGATACAGGTTCTTTTCTTACATTTGTTGGAGATACAGTAGTGTTTCTTTTAGATGATGGAACACAGGGAAGTCTGGAAAAATACCAGAATCAATTGTATGAAGAATGTCAAGATATGCTTGCCGATCGGATAGATTCAAAAACATTTCATATAACATTGCATGATCTGAGTAATGGGAATCCTTCCGAAGAATTATGGCAGATTTCAAGGAAGAATCATATTTATACGACAAGAATACTTGAAGAATTTCGGCAGATGAATGTTGATAGTATTCGATTAAAACCTGTAGCAGTTTTTAATATGATGAACACGAGTATCGTCCTTGGTCTGGAACCGGCAAATGATTGGTCTTGCCGGATTATAATGGAAATGTATGATCGATTGCAGCAGGTAGTGGAATTAAATTATCCGTTAACACTTCATGTTACATTGGCATATTTTAAACCTGGTGATTACGGCGTAGAGTCCGTTCAGAAATTAAAAAGAGTGCTTGGAAAAATAAACAGTGCGTTGATTCCGGAGATAGAAGTCAATATAGAGCAATTATTATATCAACGGTTTGATGATATGAACTCCTATTATAATGTGGAACCAATGGGGACGGAGTTATTTGGCTCATGAACATACTACCATTTTTAAACTTAAAAAAGCCATAGGGGACAATAAAAAAGCCGATAAACTCCGTCCCCATTGACCACCCATTGACCAAC